>CAMUNT010000040.1 GCA_947090365.1 uncultured Clostridia bacterium | reverse complement strand
GCACCGCCACCCACAAAGGAGGAAATGAAAAATACTATAACGGCTATTATTGCCGCAAGTGTGTATGTGAATTTTTTTGTCTTTTTCATATAGCACCTACTTTAATGCTGTATCCCGTCCGGCGAAATTATTATTTCGTTCGGGAGTACTATAAGCTTGAAACTTATACTTATCGAAACGGTTTTATCTTCGTTGTAAATCACAAGCTTTAACAGGTTTTTATTGCTCAGATCTGGAATACCCGAAACGTTATCTCCGTGATACATTGCAGCCAATATACTGTCTATATTGTCCCACATAGTAAAAGTGAAATAATCGTCGTACTTCTCGATTTTGTAAAACTCCGTAAAGTCCGTAAGCTCCGAAAACTTATAATTCTTACCGTTCACCTGATATTCGAAGTCCGTTTCGTCGGTTACGTCAGGTAAGACCTCCACTTCGTAATTGCCCTTTTCCTTATTCAGAAATCCCAATGAATATCCGACGTTGATTCTGTTTGGTTCTGCTCGGATAAAACTTATATCCGACTTATCCGAAGTTATAGTCTTACCGTCGTACTCGACGTAAAACGTCTTAAAACCAGAAGTGAAGTTATTCGTAAATTTCGCTATAAAACCTCCGGCTAAAAGCAATAAAGCCAAAACCGCAGCAACGATAAGTACGTAAGCAATCTTAGCAGTTTTATGCTTTTTCATATCCCGTCACCGCCTTAATGCTTTATCTGCGTCTGATTGACCGATACCGAGTTTGCAACTATGTAAATATCAATATCCAAATGCGCAGGATATTCTTTTTCGCCGGTCACCGTCTGTCCGTCTATCGTATAGGTATAATTAAGCGTATACGTCAAAAAATTCCTTTTAACGCCGTTGCCGTATTTGTCGTAAACCGCTTTATGAAAAATATCCATTGCACGAAGTCTGTCAGATGTTGAAATATCAGAAGGCACTTGCATTATATCAGTCCAATAAGGGCTAAAGCCCTCTGTCTGAGCTGAACCGTAAGGATAAATTTCGTCCGCGTCGTAAATTATATCGTTGCCGAAATAGTCGTCGAACAGACCGTCAGGAGCGGAAGAATAAGTATTCGAAACTAATTCCCCGAATTCATTGGGGAAACTCAAAAATAAACTTTTAAAAGTAAGCGTACCGTTTGTTATAGTGCCTATCGAATAATTTGCTCTGTACAAAAATTCATAACTTCCGTAATTACCGAGCTCATAAGGCGGAGCATTAAACTCTATATCCAACAGCTTTGCAAGGTAGTCCGCCTTGACTGTTGCGTATATATCCGCATTTCTTAATTTGCATTTTATTATTACGGGTTCGGCGAACGCCTGCTTGCAAACTGCGTTTGCCGTACACGATCCGTCCGACGTCGCCGTTATGCTGTAATAGTCGCTGACGTTCTTTCCGCTCGCCCAGGTACTTCCTGCGTTCTGCCAGGCGATAGACCAATCCACGGACTTGTCAAAGGCTTCTTCGGGAAGCACGGTCGCCGTGAGCGTGAACGCTGTTTCTGCCACAGGAGAAATACCGTTTTCTGCGTATTCCTCACGAGCAAGCTTCCTTGACTGTATTTGTACGCCGTCGCTCACGTTCTCGCCGTCAGTTATAACCGCGCCGCCGTTGGACGTTTCAGGGCCATCGGGAGTTGTCTGTTCGGTCTTTTTAAACCAATTCGAGGGCTGTAATTTACCCTTGCCAAAGAGCTGCATACACAGCCCCGCAATGAATATGAACAAAAGTCCGAACGCCACCGCCGTGGCTATCCATTTAACTCTGTCGCTTTTTTTATGTTTGTTTAATTCGTAGTTTTTCATATTTTTTCACCTCTCGATTTATTTATTTCCACCGCTTTTTCGGGCATTCTTTTTTGCATTAAATTTGTACTGTTGAGCGCTGATTGAACGCTCGTTCAGAACGCCGCTGTGAAACGTTCGCTGTCCTGTTGTAAGCTTTGCGCCTGTAATTTCGCTTTTACCGTTTTTTAATTCGCGTGCATAGCGTTTCGAGCGCGACGCAAGGTTTTCACCTTTTCTTAAAAGATTTTTTTTGTCTGCCATTTTTTTACCTCTCAAAAATTTATTTACTTATCGGCTTGGCTTGCCGTTTAAGCCTTTTTACGAGGCATTCACCTTTTACCTTTTCACCGTATTTATTTAACAAATTGCTAAACCACTTTCAGATAACAAGCACGTTATTTCCTCAATACTTTCCTCTACGGTAAAACCGTAAATATCAGCACCGTTGCCTTTGTCGTTTTCTACTTCAACAAACGTACTGCCGTCAGTGTCAACAAAGAAACTTATAATTTTATTTATCGCATATAATACCTTTGTTTTATCGTCTCTATTAGTTAATAAAATAAAACTTCTATCCATTTCAAACCTCTTTAAATTTTTATCCTTTCCAGACGTCGGGAAAGGGGGTGCACCCTCTTTTACTCTTCTTTCAGCCCTTCTAAATCGTCTTTTAAATCTTTTGCACTGATATATATCTCGTGATTTTTTACTA
>CAMUNT010000039.1 GCA_947090365.1 uncultured Clostridia bacterium | reverse complement strand
GCAAAGCCGTCCGCGCCATTATTTTATAATCTGTACAATCAAACTACGAAGTCGATATTTATATCGCCGTTATTGCAATCGGCAAAAAACGACTTTTCTCCGTCTACCTTTTCCGTAGGCAAATTGCATTTGCCGTTTTTAATTTGACAGTACATAGCAAAATCGTCCCAACCGCCGATTACCGAGCCCTTTATATCGCCGTTTTTTGCGGCTAAACGGATAGCATAGCCTACGCTTACTCTTTCGCAGAAAATACTTCCGCCGCCCGATTTCAATTCAACCCTGTCCTTAAACGTCAGCGGGTTCAGCTTTATGCTTTCATTGGTCGTACTTGCCGAAAATACTTTGATTAAATTATCGGGTACTCTTATTTTAATAATGCGGTAACTCTTTGACGGCTTAACCCCGATATAGTCCGTCCAGCTTTTATCGATTGCAAGATTTACTCTCAATTCCTTGCCTTCAACCGTTATATCGAGATATTCCTTTTCACCGTCGAAATAGTCGATACTAATTCGGTTATCCTCCGAAGCGCTGATTTCCAGCTCCCTGTCTTCCACCTGTACCGTAATTTTTTTAATTTCGGTTTCACCGCTCGAATAGCTCTTTTCCGTAAACTTGTCATCGGAGCAGCCCGTAAACGCAAAGGCCAATACACTTAAAGCCAAAGACAATAATAATGCAAATTTTTTCATAACAAAACTCCTTTATTTTATTTATTTGACGTTCCCTCCGTCAAATGCTATAATCAATATAAACCTTTGTGTAACACAAAAGTCAAGAGGAATTTTATAAAAAATGAAAAATTATTTTTCCATCAGCCAAACGGCGAAAATAGTTGAAATGACGGCGGAAACGCTCAGACATTACGACCGCATTGATTTAGTAAAACCCTGCAAAACAGACGAATGGACGGGCTACCGCTATTATTCGCAAGAGGAAATAGTAAAGCTTAACACTATAAAGGCTTTGCGCTGTATGGATCTGACCTTATCCGAAATAAAAGAAGTTTTAGCGTACGACGATTTCGGTAAAATAATCGCTAAGCTAAAGCTTGCGGAAAAAAGCGCCGATGAGAAAATTGCCCGCCTTAATTATGCCAAAACGGCAATTAGGCGCGCGCGTGCTTCTTACGAAAACGAATTAAACGGCAAACGGCAAAACAAAGACGTATTTATTAAGTATTATCCGCAAAGGGTTATTCTGTTATCGGATAAACTGGAAACGCCCGCACTGGATAATTTATGGAATTATCACCGCCACTTTTACGGCCAGATTTCCGATAAACTCAAAAATGAATTTTCGTTTGAAGATTTAGCAGGCATCTACGAACAGAACGGACAATGCCGTTTATTTGCAATATGCACGCGGTACGCAAAAACGGACGGAATTAAAATTCTGCCCGGAGGCAATTATCTGTGTGCCGACTGTACCGAAGAAAATCGGGAGCATATCACAAAAAAGCTGACTGAAACGGCAAAAAGAGATTATAATGCCGCTCCCGGATTTACCGTACAGCTGATTGTGCTTTCGGGAATATTACAGTGGAATTATCAGGCACAGATTTACATTCCGCAGTTAAACGGCAGTTGAGAACGGTAATTAAATAAAGGTGCGGACGGCACAGCCGTCCGCACCTGTATTTAATGCTTTTTATTGTAATCGATAAGGTTTGCTTTTTCCTTTAAAACATATTCGAGAAAGCACCTGCATCCGTCCTCTATGTCAGCAAACGCCCGCTCGAAATCGCGGGTGTACCAAGGGTCGGCAACGTCGCGCGGATTTTCGGTAAACGAACACAGCTTGTATACTTTTTCGCTGTACTGCCCGCCCGTAAGGTGCATTATATTCATTAAATTCCTTCCGTCCATAACGAGGATATAATCGTTGTTTTTCACGTCTTTAAGCGAAAGCTGTCTTGCAGTATGGTTGCCCGCAATACCGTGCATTATAAGCGTTCTCTTCGCGGGCGGATAAATGGGGTTACCCTCCTCCTCGTCCGAAGTTCCGAAGGAGGATATGCAAAAGCTTGACGAAAGCGCCCTCTCGTCTACCATATTCTTAAATATAAGCTCTGCCATAGGCGAACGGCAGATATTGCCCAAACACACAAAAGTTACGTTAATCATTTTTTATACTTACTTTAATCAACCCTTTTTTAATATTTTACCACAAATAAATTTAATTGCAATAGTACACGCAAAAAATTACCGTAATTTCGTACCTGCGCCTTGTGCGGCGCGCACGAATGTCGGCAAGACAAAATTTAAAAGGAACTTTCAAATTTTGTGTCGGGACTCTGCCGTTTCCCGCAAGCGTGAACCCTCGGCAGGGCGTCGGGCTTTGTCCTCGCGTGCACCGTAGACTGCAAGGCTACTCGTCACCGAGAAAAATCACGACGGCGTGGCTAAATTCCGCGCCGTCGTGATTTGGTGGACGAGTAGGGACTTGCACCTTTATTCTTAAAGATTTTACACAATATATAGTAAATCGCAAAGCTTTAAACGCAATATATTGTATAAAATTTAATTACCCCCAAATACCCCATAGCCCGTAAAGTTCGTTGACTCCGCTATAAAAGCGGAGTCTTATTTTTTAATTAGGCTAAATCAACCGGTAACGGCGCGAATACAGATATACCCGCCTATTAGCACAAGGCGCGTAGCGCCTTTTTCAGACACTCGCTAACCTTCCTTTTTTGAACCCGGGTTCAAAAATTCGTTGAGGCGCACGATGCCTTAAACTGCGG
>CAMUNT010000038.1 GCA_947090365.1 uncultured Clostridia bacterium | reverse complement strand
GTTTAATGTGCACATTGTTTACTTTCAATCGATTTAGAAAATTAAAAGAGGCGGTTCACACCGCCTCTTTTACATCGTTTGGGTATAGTATTATTGATTTTTACATTTAAACTTCAAACATTAACAATCAGGCTTGTTTTGTAAGCGTTTCATTGCTGTAATCCACAATATCGGAATACGTACTGCTTGACAAAATTTTCAATTTACTGTTCTCTGCGCTAACTGTGAAAACGATTGTTTTATCTGAAGCGTTTGTCAAAGTAAGCGTATCGCCGCTCAAAGTTCCGTTTACAAAAGTGAAAGTACTGCTGCCCCAGCCATCAGCCGTCTCTATTTTTAACGTTCCGCTCATTGTATCGGCGTTATCGAACGTCAATGTTAAATTTGTTTCGTTGTAGTCGTAATCGTAAATAGTTTTTTTATAGGTGTTACCTTTAAAAGGATTCGCCGACGGTTCAGGAGTTTCAGTTGACGTTTTGGCAATAATCGAAAACGTGAGATCCTCTATAATGGCAATGTAATAAGTAGCTGTTGCAGAAACAGTAAAATCACCCGTTTTCTCATTTACCCAACCGCTCAGTTTCATTACCGTTGCCGACATTGCCATATCTGAATAAATAGTCAGAGGTGTGTAATTTGACTGTTTCGTTCTATTAAACGATACGGTATAATTTGTACCTGCTTCAAGGTCAACCTTATAAATTGCAGGCTCACTCTTCGACGCAACTGCCTCAATTGACGCACCGACGCTATATTCAACAACAGGTATGTTTTTAACCGTTATTTCAAACGTTCCATAATTTAAACAAGTAAATCCCGATGCTCCCGTAACGGCACCTCCGAGGTGGACTTCTACATAATATGTTCCTGCCGTTAAAGTTTTCTGTTTACTGTAACTGTCGCCAAAACTTATAGTTTTTTCAACAGCCGTGCCGTCGGCACTGACAATCGAATATCTTGCATAATGAATACCATCTGAATTACTTGAAGTTTTAACGGGAGTTTTACTGCTGAAAACATATACACCGTCTTCTGCAATTTCAAGTTTAGTCCAGTGTTTGAGATTAAGCGCGTCCGTTTCACCCGTAATAGTTGCAGAGCCGTCGGTGAAGACAGCGGCTTCCGCGGTGTCTTTTGAAGCCCATTCAGGCATTTCTACAATCTTAGCAAACAATTCTATATCGTCGCCTTTGTGGAGCGTATACTTTTCAACTTTGTTCGTAAACGCTTCTTCAGTGAACCAGCCGACGAACTGATAACCCGTTAAGGGTACGGGAACAGGAAGAGCAAATTCAACCTCAACGCCGTGCTGAACTGCCGTGCCCGAAGTTAATTGCGAACCGTCGAATTCAACGGTTGCATTTGCAAACGTGAATGTAATTGCGGCTTCGGGGGCGGTAACGGTGCAGGTTTTCGCAGTCTTATCAACGGCAATTTCATAATATACCTTGTCAATAGTAGTTGCTAAAACGTTTTCGGAAACGACGGTATATTTACCCGACTTAGCGTTGTCGGTTCCGTTATTCAGCGTAATACCGCCTACGCCGTTGACTTTAACGGTACCGTACGTTGCGTCCGCATATTCGCCCCTATAATCGTCGAAAGGAACGATATTACTTCCGTTATAACCGCCGAGTAAAACAGGTTCGGAGGCTGTCTCGGAGGCGTAGATTGCGATATAACTATTTTTATTGAACTTTTCCGAAGATATTCGGTTTCCTTCCTCGTCTTTTGCAATAGCGCCTAAGTATATCGACGTACCGTTTACAAAAATACTCGTCTCTTTATTTTCTTTGCCTTTTATATCAAGATAGAAATTCCACTTATCGCCCATCCAGCTTGAACAATATCTGCCGGTTATAAACGAATATTCGGAAGGTAACAGTATTGCAACACCTTTTCCGCTTAAATCAAATTCTTCCGACTGTCTGTAATTTACTACTATTACGCCGGTTGCGGGGTCTATGTAACCTGAATTGACGTAAGTATTATTGCCCTTAACCGTAGTGAAAGTTATTTCATTCGTATCCTCGTTATGCGTAACGCTGACAGTGTACGTTCCTTTGCCTGTACAGGACGCAAAAGGCAGATAAACGTCGGTATACTCTTTCTCTTCGCCGGAAATATTGATTATCGCATTTCCGCTGTTAAGCTGTGTAACGGCTTGTGACCCAGCCTTATCGCTCGGCCACATTACATATCCGCCTTTATATTCCCTTATATAGGGAGCAACTGACCATTTTGCGGTTACAGTAACGGCGGTATCAACCTTAGTCTCGCCCGACTTCCACTCGGTTTCGTCGTCGACAAACCAACCCAAGAACGCCGCATTTGAAGGATGAACGGGAACTTCGTCCATAGTTAAAGGCATACCCTTAGCCGCATTGACTTTCTTTATTGTGCTATCGTCCACGAATTTACCGCCGTTTGCATTGAACGTCACTTCGACGGCTTCGCGCCAGTCTGCATAAATTACGGTGTCGGCTTTAACGGTTATAGAAGTAATAACTTCGTCCGATAAATCGGATTTAATATGCCAGCCTGCAAATACCTTTCCGTCTTTGTCTCCGAGCGCTTCGAGAACATAAGGAATTTTTGTATTTATAGATACGACTTCCCCGTCCATCGTAAGGTTTGCCATTTCCTTGATAATGCTTGCAATGTTTCCGTTATCAAACGTTACAACGAAGTGCGCTATACGCGCTTTTTCTTCATTGAGTTCGAAAGCCGAAATCTTATTTTCGTCTATAACCTCATATTCGTAGGTTTTTGTACCGTCGGTCATATTGCCTATGCCGTCTATAAGGTATTCGGCAGTTTCGAAAGTATACTTGCCGTAGAACGAGTCGAGTAATTTAACTTCCGCATTGTTTGCGCCTAAGTTTGCGCTTGTCGTGCCGAGCGCGGTAATTATATTACCGTTTTGTTTAACGACGAGAGTTTTGCCGTTTAATACGTCTGCGTGTTCGACTTTTTCGCCTAAATAATTTTCAAGCGTAACGTCCGTATAAATCTTGTTGCCGTAGATAAGCATAAGCTTTTCGTTGCCGTCAACCGAATATTTAACGACGCGCGTCTTGCCTTCCGTATAACCGCCCAAAGCATTGAAATCAATACCTTTATTGCCACCTTCCGCAAATTCAACGTTTTCGCCGTTTGTCAGCAAGAAATTAGAACCGCCGATTTCCGTATCTGAGTTATACCAATCTTGCATAATCAAAATACGGGTTGCGTGATCCTCCGAAGCATAAAAGAACACCTTAATATTGACAGTTTTATTATCTTTTAACGTGCTCCATATGAGAGTCTGGGCTTCTGCATCGTAACTTTTTACCTTTGCAGTAAAATTCCTTTGACTTGTGCTAAAGTTTCCCCAGCGAGTTTCGCCCGTGACATTGCCGTCTTTGTCGATGGTAATGTGCGCTTCGGTATCGTAAGTACCGCTTGCGCCGTTGTACTCGCCGTAATAAACGGGAAGAGCGGTCCACTTGCCGTAAACTACAATTCCGTCGTCGCCTGCGCTGAGCTCGGTTTCGGCGTTAATCTGCATTTCGCCGTCGGCGGTATTTACGAACCAGCCGTCGAACGAACGCCAGTTGTCCAAATCTATATCGTGATCGGGCAAGAATTTGCCGATTATTTCGCCGTCGCCGAAGTACACCGCCGTGCCTGCGTCGTCGGCGTCGGTTTTAAGCGTAAACGAGTGCTTCTGCGACCATTTGGCGTAGAAATCAATGCTGTAAATATGTACGGGAACGTAATTTCCGTCTTTGTCGAGTTCAACGGGGGTTTTGCAGTCTTTATCCAGATACC
>CAMUNT010000037.1 GCA_947090365.1 uncultured Clostridia bacterium | reverse complement strand
AATTGCAGTAGCCTGACGAGTGTAACCGTTCCGGACAGCGTAAAAAGTATCGGCGGTAGTGCGTTCTATAATTGCAGTAGCCTTACAAGCATAACCGTACCCGACAGCGTAACGCGTGTCGGCGAGGAAGCGTTCGCCGGTTGCCCTATTGAAAGCGCTACCGTTCCTGCTATTGCCTGCAAAGCTATATCAAACAGTAATCTGAAATCAGTAATAATTACAAGTGGCGACAGTATCGAATGGAATACATTCAGAAATTGCGGCAGTCTTACAAGCATCACGATTTGCGACGGTGTAAAAAGTATCGGCCCCAGCGCGTTCGAAGGCTGCAACAAACTTACGAGTGTAACTTTGGGCAACGGCCTAACGAGTATCGGCAGTTCTGCGTTCAAAAATTGCAGTAGTATTACAAACATTTACTACAACGGCGACATAGCGAGCTGGTGCGGTATAAACGGGCTTTATCAATTAGACAAAAGCACAGTATATATCGGCGATGAAAAACTAATCGATATGACGAGCATAAACATTTCCGACGGGGTAACGAGTATCGAAGATTATGCATTCTCCGGTTGCAATAATCTTACAAACGTCACTATTCCCGACAGTGTAAAAAGTATCGGCTCCAATGCGTTCACCGGTTGCCCTATTGAAAGCGCTGCAATTCCTGCTAATGCAATTAAAAGGATTGCTAAATCGGTTTTAAAGACTGCGGTAATTACAAGCGGCGATATAGATCAGGAGGCATTTATAGATTGCCGTAGTTTAACAGATATAACAATATTGGACAGCGTAACGGGTATCGGCAGTTCTGCGTTTAAAAATTGTTATAGTCTAACAAATGTAGCGATAGGCAACGGCGTAACGAATATCGGCGAGTATGCGTTTGAATATTGCCCTATTGAAAGTGCTACCATTCCTGCTTTTGCCTGCAAAGCTATCAAAAACAATAAACTGAAAACAGTAATTATTAACGGTGAAAGTATCGGCAACTATACGTTCAGAGATTGTAGTAGTATAATCAGTATAACCATATTAAACAGCGTAAAAAGTATCGGCGAGGGTGCGTTCAATAATTGCAAGTCTCTTACAAGTATAACGATTCCAAACAGCGTAACGAGTATCGGCGATTATGCGTTCAAGTATTGCAGTAGTCTTAAAAGTATAACCATACCGGACAGCGTAATAAATACCGGTAATGATGCGTTCGCAGGTTGTCCTATTGAAAGTGCAACAATTCCTGCAATTGCCTGCAAATCTATCGGAAGCAGTAATCCGAAATCAGTAGAAATTACAAGCGGAGAAAATATAAGCGATGGTGCGTTCTGGGATTGTAGTAATCTTACAAGCATAACCATACCCGACAGTGTAACGAGTATCGGCGAGGGTGCGTTCTATAATTGCAAAAATCTTATGAATATATCGATTCCAAACAAAGTTACATTCATCGGACAGAATGCGTTCAATGGTTGCAGTGGTCTAACGAGTATAATCATACCCGACAGTGTAACGAGTATCAGCGGTAGCGTGTTCGAAAATTGCAGTAGTTTAACCAATATCACTTTACCTGACAGTTTAACGAGTATCAGCGGTAGCGCGTTCGAAAATTGCAGTAGCTTAACCAATATCACTATACCCGACAGTGTAACAAGTATCGGAGCTTCTGCATTCAATAGTTGCAGTAAACTCACAAGCATAGCCATACCCGACAGCGTAACAAGTATCGGAACTTCTGCATTCAATAGTTGCAGTAAACTCACAAGCATAGCCATACCCGACAGCGTAACAAGTATCGGCGATTTTGCGTTCGAAAATTGCAGTAGTTTAATCAATATAACTATACCTGACAGCATAACGAGTATCAGCAGGTTTATATTCAAAAATTGCAGTAATTTAACAAATATAACCATACCGGACAGCGTTGTGAGAATTAATGAATATGCATTTAACGAGTGTACTGCGCTTACAAGCATAAACTTTAATGGCACAAAGGCGCAATGGAATGTAATTGTAAAAGGCCCTAATTGGAATTACAACACCGGCAATTATATAATTCATTGCACCGACGGCGATATAGATAAAGAAAATTAGGCCTTAAACGGCACACGAAGACAAAGACTTTTCTGCCTGTCTTGGTGCACAGAATTAAAAAACGCAAGCACAACGCTTGCGTTTTTTATTATTTTATTCGTTTGCGAACTGTGAATTGTAGAGATTTGCGTAGAAGCCGTTCAAGGCAATAAGCTGTTCGTGATTGCCCTGCTCTACTATGTTTCCGCCCTGCATTACCAGAATGAGATCTGCGTTCTTTATAGTGGAAAGACGGTGCGCGATGACGAAGCTTGTTCTGCCCTCGGTAAGTTTATCCATAGCCGTCTGAATAATCTCTTCGGTACGCGTATCGACGTTCGAGGTCGCCTCGTCCAAAATCAGCAGGGGCGAATTTTCCGCCATAGCGCGGGCTATCGTCATAAGCTGTTTTTGGCCGCCGGAAATACTCGTTTCGTTTTCAACGAAGTAATCGAGCCCGTTAGGCAGGGTGTGCACGTAGTGGGATATACCCGCTTCCTTCATTATTTCTTCAAGCCGTTCATCGGAAACGCCGTCCTTTGAAAAGAGAATATTTTCGCGGATAGTGCCTTCGAACATCCAGGTATCCTGCAACACCATTCCGAAAATATCGTGGACCTCCTCCCTCGGCATATCCTTGATAGAAACGCCGTCGATTGTTATATCGCCTCCGTCCAGCTCGTAAAAGCGCATTAAAAGGTTTACAAGCGTAGTTTTTCCCGCGCCCGTAGGGCCGACGATTGCAACCTTCATACCCGCCTTTACCTTTGCGGAGAAATCGGGAATGATTATTTTATCGGGAGAATACCCGAAGCGGACGTTTTTAAACTCCACATCGCCCTTGATTTCGCCTTTACCCAACAGCTTGTATTGCTTACCGCTTTCGTCCGACAGCTCTTCGCTTTCAACGAAATCATACACGCGCGAAGCGGCCGCGCTTGCCATCTGCATACTGTTTATTGCCTGTGAAAGCTGTTGCAAAGGGTTCTGGAACAGGTTGATATAAACCAAAAACGCGGTGATTGTACCGAAGAAATTCGCGTCCTTGCTTTCGTTCATTAAAAGTCCGCCGACCACGCACACCGCGGCGTACGCGAAATACGAAATGAACGTCATTGCGGGTTGCATAAAGCCCGCTATCGTCTGCCCCTTGAATACGCCCCAACGCATTTTCTTGTTCTTTTTTTCGAAGTCGGCAGTCATTTTTTCGCCCGCGTTGAACGCCTGAATTACCGTCTGACCGGTATAGTTTTCCTCGGCACAGCCGTTCAGATCGCCCAAATACTGCTGGTTCTTCCTGAACTGGGGCATTGCAAACTTGAAAAGCAATACCGCCATTAAAAGCATCAACGGCAAAATAATGAGTACGGTGAGCGCCATTTGCCAGCAGGTTACGAACATTGCGACAAGTACGGCAATGAGCATCATAACCGAGTAGAATATCATTCCCAGTCCCTGATCCATCGACTGACCTATCGTGTCGACGTCGTTGGTGATTATCGACATCGTATCTCCGAGCTGGTGCGCATCGAAATATTTAAGCGGAACGCGGTTGATTTTTTTGGAAATCTGGCTTCTTATTCCCTTCGAATACTTCTGGCTTACGGTGGTTAAAACGAAGTTCGCCCCGAAATGGCTCAGCATATTAGTTACGTAGAACGCAATAAGCACGATACCGAAATCGAGTATCTTTTTCATATCGATGGAATGGGTGCCGGCATTATTTGCGATTTCGTTTGTTAAATCAGATAAAAAACTTGGAGCCCAGACGCCGACGACAACCGAAATTGCCGTAAATAAAACGGAAAGAGCTATTAACAGAGAATAGGGCTTTAAAGCCTTTAAAAGCTTTTTGATATTGCCCTTTCCGCTTCCGTCGGCGGACATAGAGGGATGCATTTTCATAAGCCCAGTTCCTCCTTTGAAAGCTGTGAAAGAGCGATTTCGCGGTACACGTCGCAGGTTTTCAAAAGCTCGTTATGCTTGCCGTAGCCCACTACCTTCCCACTGTCCAGAACCATTATTTTGTCGGCGTCTAAAATAGTGCCGATACGCTGTGCGATTATAAGCTTGGTTGCGCCAGACTTGCTGAGATTTGCGCGGACCTTTTTATCCGTTTTGTAATCGAGTGCGGAAAAAGAATCGTCGAAAATGAGAATTTCGGGATCGATTGCAACCGCGCGCGCAATGGAAAGACGCTGTTTCTGTCCGCCAGAAACGTTTTTACCGCCCTGCGCGATTTCGGAATCGTAGCCATTTTCCATTTTCGTTATAAACTCGTCGGCTTCCGCTATTTTTGCGGCGTTTATAATCTGCTCGTCGGAAATACCGTCCTTGCCGAACGCGATATTGCTTTTAACCGTTCCCGAGAACAGCAGCCCCTTTTGCGGAACGTAGCCGATTAAAGAGCGCAGAGTTTTCTGCTTTAAATGCTTAACGTTGACGCCGTCAACCAAAACTTCGCCCTCGGTCGCGTCGAAAAAGCGGGGAACGAGATTTATAAGCGTTGATTTACCGCTTCCCGTCGAACCGATGAAGGCAACCGTTTCGCCCTGCTCGGCTTTAAAGCTTATATCGGAAATTACAGGCGCGGACGAGTTGGCGTAGCTGAATGAAACGTTTTTAAATTCTACCGTTCCTTTTTCGATAGGCTCCATTTCCGTTTCGGGGTCGCTTACGGACAGAGGCGTTTCCAGCACAGCGTTAATGCGCTTTGCCGAAACCTGAGCTCTGGGCATAAGAACGAACATCATCATAAGCATCATAAACGCCATAATTATCTGCGATGCAAGCGACATAAACGCGACTATCGTCGGATAATCGGTGGCGTCGGCGTTGATAAGCGAAGCGCCTATCCAGTAGATAGCAAGCGATACGCCGTTCATTATTATAATCATAACGGGCGACATCATAGCCATCATTCTGCCCGTAAAAAGCTGGG
>CAMUNT010000036.1 GCA_947090365.1 uncultured Clostridia bacterium | reverse complement strand
GATATCCCATCGAAAGAGTAAGACCCCTTGCAGACTACAAGGTTGATAGGTCGGGGGTGGAAGCGCAGTAATGCGTGAAGCTGACCGATACTAATAGGTCGAGGGCTTGATCTCAACAAAGTTGAGAAAGATGAAAGATTAACACGAATCCTTAAAATAACGAAGATTAGCTACATTTTAACGAGCGTAAACGAAAACCTTTTTCACTCTTGTCTTTTTTCCGGATTCTATGCAGTTGCCAGGCTTTGTTAAGCCTTCGAAGTTGAAAACAGTATATTATCAGCGCAAGCTGTTATATAGCCATTCCGGTGGCGATAGCGCAGAGGATCCACCTGTTCTCATTCCGAACACAGAAGTTAAGCTCTGCTACGCCGAAAGTAGTTGGGTATAATGCCCCGCAAGGATAGGTAGTTGCCGGATTTCAAAAAAATAAAGAAGTGCAAAACGCACTTCTTTACTTTTTTTTTATTGAGCATTGCTTGCGGGGCATTATGCCCAACTAAGTTGAAGATGTGCCTTCTCACCGACTGTAAAGCAAACAATCGGTTCGGTCATCGTTCGCGCGGGACGTATGCGCTCACTCATCTCGAAACGCTAAAACAGTGCACTGTTTTAAGAAGTGCGTTACTCGTCGACGTGAGAGGGCTTTGCCCGAAGCTTTGCAGAAAATATTTTTTCGGTAGATAAAATATTTTCGCAAAAAGTAGGTAGGAGCGATTTTTCGACCGTATTTCGCTTCATAGTTGCCGGTTAAAGGCAGTCTGACGGAAGATTTCTGTTCTGTAAACATTCCATCATTAGTCTTATTGCGGCTTTAAAGCCCTCAAAAAGATTGCAGTCACTGGCTTCTGCTTCTAACCTTATATGACTGTTTACAAGATTTTCAAGCAGTTCGGCTTGTTCTTTTGTTAAAGTTTTAACAAGGTTTTTGTAATTTTTATCTCTTTCGCGGAGTGCTTGATTATAAGTTTCTCCGTATTTAATACTTTCCATATATAAACTGTTTTGCAAAATCAGTTCTTCAAACGCACTTTTCATATTTACCTCGCTTTAGTTTTGCTGTATATATTATAATCTTAGATTACTAAGATGTCAAGACTTTTTCTTAGTTTTCTTATATAATATTTTATATGAAGGATTTAGGAAACAGGATAAGAGATTTAAGAATTGAAAGAGGGCTTACTCAGCCGCAGTTAGCGAAAATGGTTGGTGTTACAAATGCGGTCATATCATTTTGGGAAAATAACGTTAATGAACCCAAAGCAAGTTATGTTAAAAAGCTTGCAAAATGTTTTAATGTAACTACTGATTATCTTTTAGGTGATGAATAAGACAGCGATAGCTGTCTTATTTTTTTAATTAGTTGTACTATTGACTTTTTATAGCGTAAATGATACCATTAAAATATAGATGGTAAATTCAAGGAGGTTTTTATGAAACGCAAACTTTTTAGCTCGTTTTGGGCAGTTGTTGTCTGTATAATCGTTGCAATAAGCTTTACTGCGTGCGACGGCTCGTCCGATACGGATAATGGCGATAATGCGCAGGAGACAAGAACCGACTATATCAGTTTGGATAAAACCTCAATAACGCTTGAACCGGGTGAAACTGCAACGGTAACGGCAACTGTATCGGAAGATTTTGCTGGTAAATCCGTAATCTGGAAAAGTTTGGACGAATCCATTGCAACTGTAGATAACGGTAAAATAACTGCGGTTAAACCGGGAGGTGCAACGATTATGGTGATTGCCGGCATCGAAACTGCATGGTGTCGGGTTACCGTTAGCTGGGCTATAACTTTGAAAGATCTTCGTTGTGACCCAACTTATTATCTACAAACGTCGGTATGCGTAAAAGGAATAATTACAGCACAGTTTAACAATTCGGTTTTTATCGAAGAGTACGACGAAGAAACGGGGCTCTACTTCGGTATGGAAGTTTACTACGGATTTCAGACGGGGCCTATTCTTCAACAATTAGAAATCGGAAATAAAATAAGAGTAGCGGGGGCTTTAACCGAATTTAAGGGTGCTTTCCAGATTGCAGGCATTTCATACAATCAATACAAGCCCGATTTGCCGACTAATACGGTTGTTATAAGTAAAGGTCACGAAGGCGCTTTTGTCGAAACTGGCGCGAAGGATATAGTTTCGGGCAAGATTGACGTAAAGCATTATGACGAAACGATTTCGCTCGATTACGGTGACGCCGTTACGGCTACGACGGTTACGGTTTCCGATTTGAAGGTCTTAAGAACTTATACGATTAACGATTATTACGGCGATTACGGCGCGATGATGCTTGAATGTCTGTCAGAGGACGGTACTGTCATATGCGTAAATACCGGAATTTTAAAGGACAGTGACGGTAACGTAATTACTGCAGATAAGTATGAAGGTAAAACTATTACCGTAAGGGGAATTGTCGAAAAATATTTTAACGAACAGAACGCTTCTTCTTACGGGGTCAGGTGCCACTTAGCGGATTATATAACGATATTGTAATAAATAAAAATCAGGTGCAGGTTGAGGCATTAGCCGTTAAAATAATTAAAATAATAAAAAACTATTGCATATAATCATTTTATATGCTAAAATAAAAGTATCAATTAGCGGAGGTGAAGTTAAATGACTTTAAACGGAAATCCCAGTTTAAGACGCGTTGTTAAAGGCAGTGCGAGCGGAAAATATACAACTGAAGATAACACTATCGTTACTATGAAAGGTATGGCTTGGAAGTCGATTGTTTTTTGTCTGGTAACTATCATATCGGCAGTGGCAAGCGCGTTACTTCTTTACCATTTTATAGACAGCGGTAACGAAAGCGCTTTGGGCACGCTTATAACGGTACTTGCTTTATCGGCGATCCCGCTTATAATTATTACTTTCGTAATAATGTTTGTCCCTAAAACGGCAGGTATTTTAGGCTTTGTTTACTGCATTTTAGAAGGGCTTGTGATGGGCGTCATTTCTGCACTGTTCGACATTCTTCTTCCCGGAATTGCTCTTATGGCGTTTTTGGGTACGTGCGTGGTTTTCCTCGTATCGTGGCTTGTTTTCAGCCTTTTAGGTAAGAAGCTTTCGGGCAAGTTTGTTAAGTTCGTGCTTATATCCTTTATTAGTCTGGTGCTTTTAGAAGGAATAGGATATTTATTATCGCTGTTCGTTCCTGCGTTTGCGATTGTTATGAGTAATATCTGGGTTCAGCTTGCAATCAGCGCAGTTATGATTCTTTGGGCTTCATTTATGATTTTAGTGGATCTGAATAATATGAAGCTTCTCGTAGATTACGGTGCGGATAAAAAGTATGAGTGGTATGCCGCGTTCTCGCTTGTAACCACGCTTATGTGGCTTTATATCGAGATACTTGAATTGCTTGCAAAGATTGCGTTACTTTCAAAAAGGGATTAATCAAAAGAACACACCGCAGGGTGTGTTCTTTTTTATATTCTTTATTTCAGTTTCTTAAATTTCGTACCTAAGTTGTTTTGAAGTATTTCGTTGAGTTCTTCGATAGTTCCCTGAGTTAAATCAGCTTTGCGAACGACGTGCGCCTGCATTTTGGAAATACGCAACAGGTATACGTCCGGCGTTTCTTCAACTCTGTACAGATACGAATATCGGGTATTCGTCGTTGCCTCGTATTCGCAGCCGCTCTCGCCTGAGCGCTTTTTCGTCTGGGTGATTATCAGCCTGTCGGGATAAAATTGATAGGTTTCGGTAGTGTCAGCGCTTAAAACCGACATCGATTTATTCAGACTTTTCTGCGCTACTGCCGTAGATATAAAAATCAAAGGGGAAAACAGTGCGCCCATTGCGATAAAGAAGATGCCGAAGCCAACGTCTTCACCGTTTTCAGACATAATTATCGTTACGACGCCGCAAGCAATAATTAATAAACTTAACAGCACGATTAGCCAGCTAAACTTTTTAAAGAATTGCATATTCATAGTTTTAGTCGCGTTTTCATCAAATTTGCCTTGAAATTCAACCATAATCGATTTCCTTTTTCTTAAATTATATTATATCGCGTCGTATAAGTCAATATTTGCAATAAATCAAGTTTGCCAATTATTTAAAAATTATTGCATTTGATTTTATTATATGTTATAATCGACATATGAGAATGCAGGGAAGAGAGTTAACTCTCAAAAACGGAACCAACGTTTGGGTAAGAACGGTAAGACCTTCCGAAGCCGGCAAGGTCATGAAGCTTATGACGAAAATATATCATAAGAACGATTTGTTGGAGCTTAACCCCGGCGAAGTAGAGCAAATAAAGACGAGACAGGTTCGCAAACAAATCAAGCAATATGAAAAGTCGAAAAGGCAGATAATGCTGGGCGTTTACTTCGAAAACAATATTATAGGTTACTGTACCATTGCGCGCGTTTCCGAAAGCGAAAAGCAGAGTCACCGCGCAACGCTTTCTATTGCCATAACCGAAGAATTCAGAGGCGTAGGATTAGGCGCGTCGCTTATGAAGCTTGCGTTTGACTTTGCAAGCAAGGTCGCGTATGAGCAGTTCGAAGCCACTGTGCTTGACGGCAATACCTCTGCGTTTATACTTTGCACCGAATACGGTTTCAAGGCAATGTGCCGATTCCCGCACGCGTACAAGAATATGAAGGGCGCTTATCAGGACAGCATTTTGCTTATAAAGTACCTCAATAACTACGAAACTTAGTTTTAAAGGGGATTGTTTTGGGTATTTCCAACTTAGATTTAATGCGCCTTGCGCAAAGCTACGACGGTGAATTTTCGCTGTCCGATTTTACGGCAGACGAGATTGAGGAGATGCTTCGTCCCGTAAACGAGACTATGACGGTTGAAGAGATACGAAGAAGATATTTCGAATTTTACGACGATATAAAGGACAGAACTCTCGAAAAACACAAATGGTCGGATTAGTACTACGGAAAATACAGGAATTTATATAACAGGATTGAGATAGCTGAAAAACTGTGATATTATAATATAAACAAGTATATACAAATTTGCTATATGGTGCATAGAATTGTAAGCGGTGATATATATCAAAATTCATATGACAGCTGATTTTATTAAAGAAGGTGTAAATTATGTTTAAGCTTATGCAAAAAATCAAAAAAATAGGGGGGGGGGGGGGAAACAAAATTTTAAGC
>CAMUNT010000035.1 GCA_947090365.1 uncultured Clostridia bacterium | reverse complement strand
ATGCAACCGACGGTTTTGGAGACCGCGACTCTACCGTTGAGCTACTCCCCTAAATATTTAAATCATATTTGATTATATAGAAATAATTATTTTAAGTCAACTATTTCGGAGAGATATTTGTGAAAAAAGTAACTATTTATACCGACGGTGCGTGCTCCGGTAATCCCGGTATCGGGGGGTGGGGAGCTGTGTTAATGTACTGCGGACACGAAAAGCGGATTTCTGGCGCGGTTGACAATACGACGAACAATAGAATGGAGCTTACCGCGGTAATAGAAGGCCTTAAAAACCTGACGGAGCCTTGCGAGGTTGACGTTTACAGTGATTCTGCTTATACCGTAAACGCTTTTGTTAAGGGTTGGTTATACGATTGGGCGCGCTTGAATTGGGTAAAAGCGGATAAAAAACCGTTATTAAACGCAGATCTGTGGCAGGAATTATATTCTCTTGCAAAAACACATAAACTTAATTTTATCAAGGTGAAGGGACACGCGGACAACGAATACAATAATATTTGCGATAACCTTGCTACGGACGCAATAAAAAATTATAAGACCTTATTATAAAATTTCCGCTTTTTATATATAATAGTATATATAGGCGAAATTAATGAATGGATATCTCAACGTATTAAAACAAACGGTAAATATACTGGCGGCGGTGCTTTGCGGTGCTGTTGCCTTTGTTTTTATTGCTTATGGGCTTGCTTGCAAAAGTCTGCCTTTTATTGCGGAGCATTTTACGCTGTTGGTATCTTTATCTTCGGGATTGATTATTGCGTTGGTTTTGGCTTACTTCGTCTTTTTTCTGTTGAATCAGCAGGCGGTTTACAGGCTGATATTCTGCACGCTTCTGTGCTTTTGTATATTAGGAGCGGTTTTTTTTACGATATGTGCAACGGGTATAATTAATAAAATAAGCAGTATTGAAGCGTTAAGGGATTATATAGCCGATTTTGGAAATATGGCGGTAATTCTTTATATTCTTTTCTGTTTTTTTCAAGTCATAATTTTACCTGTTCCGGGTTCCGTTACCGTCGCTGCCGGTGTTGCTTTGTTCGGTCCGTTAAAGTGCGCTATTTTCAGTTTTATCGGCATAACCATCGGTTCGATAACTGCTTTTGCGATCGGCAGGTGGATAGGAGATAAGGCAGTGCAATGGATAGTCGGCAAAGACACGTTGAAGAAGTGGTTGACGAAGCTGAAAGGCAAAGACTATTTAATTTTATCGATTATGTTTTTATTGCCGATGTTTCCCGACGACGTATTATGTTTTGTTGCCGGATTATCCTCAATGACCTGGCCGTATTTTTTAGTGATGATTTCTGTTACGAGGGCAATTTCGGTTTTTACTACGTCATTTTCGGTCGGGCTGATACCGTTTACAACTTGGTGGGGTATACTTATCTGGGCGGTAATTGTGGCGTTGATTGCTTTGGCGTTCTGGTTCGTGTGCAAGTACTCTTCACAAATAGATTATTTTATCAAAAGTAAACTAAAAATAAAGAGATGATAAAAATCGTCTCTTTATTTTTTTAAATTTACTAATTATTTAATTTGAATTTGTACGGGAATATGTTAAAATAATATTATATGAAAATCGTAGCGGTAATAGGTGCGGGAGCGGCTGGGCTTATGGCGGCTTATGCTTCTGCAATAAATGGGAATCGGGTAACCGTTTTTGAGAAAAACGAAAAATGCGGTAAAAAAATTTATATAACCGGAAAAGGCAGGTGCAACGTAACCCACGAGTGCGCGCCTGATGAATTTCTTCAAAACGTAGTAACTAACTCGAAATTTTTGACGGGTGCAATATATAGTTTTTCGCCCGGAAAGACTATGCAATTTTTTGAAGACGGAGGATTGGCTTTAAAAACGGAAAGAGGCGATAGGGTTTTTCCCGTTTCTGATAAGGCAAGCGATGTAACGAAATGTCTTGAAAAATATTGTCTGAATGCTGGAGTTAGGTTTAATTTTGGCGAGAAAGTATTAAAAATTTCAATTTTGAATAGTACTATGTTTGACATAATAACTCAGATAAGCAACTACAGCTTTGATAACATTATTATCTCTACGGGAGGTTTGAGTTATCCTTCAACCGGCTCTGACGGAGACGGCTACAAATTCGCTGAACAAGCGGGACATAAAATTATTGAACCGAAACCATCGCTTTGCGGTTTGAATTTGAAGGGGAGTTATTTTAAAAAGTTGCAAGGACTTACGTTAAAAAACGTTAAACTCAACTTATTTATAAACGGGAAAAGAAAAAATGAGTTTTTCGGCGAAATGCTGTTTACTCATTTCGGTATTTCAGGTCCGATTGTGCTTTCCGTTTCGAGCTTAATTAACAGATGCGATTTAAATACCGTAAAGCTGTCAATAGATTTTAAGCCTGCGCTTTCCGAGGAACAGCTTGATGTCCGCTTATTGAGAGATTTTGACAAGTATAAAAACAGAGATATATCAAATTGTTTGAAAGAACTTCTACCGAATGCTCTTATTCCCGTCGTTTTGGACCGATGTGCTATTCCTCATAATAAGAAAATTAACGCCGTTACGCGAAACGAAAGGCAGAGTTTGTTGACAACCGTCAAAAACTTTGATATGATTATTATGTCACTTCGGGGCTTTGACGAAGCTATCGTTACAGCCGGTGGGGTCGACGTTAAGGAAATTAACCCCAAAACTATGGAAAGTAAGCTTGTAAAAGGGCTGTATTTTTGTGGTGAAGTACTTGATTTAGATGCTTTGACGGGCGGTTTCAATTTGCAAATCGCCTTTTCAACGGGGTTTGTTGCCGGTAACAGCATTAAGGATTAACTTATGAAAGCTATAAGGGGCGCAATAACGGTTAAAACCGACACCGCCGAAGAGATAAAAGAGAATGTAAAACTGCTGCTTACGGAAATTGCAGCAAATAACGGTTTATCTGAAAGAAATATTATATGTATAATGTTTTCAAATACTTCTGATATTCACTCTTATTATCCTGCAAAAGCGGCAAGAGAGGTCGGTTTTTTTAATTGCGCATTGTTTTCTTCTTTGGAACCTGAAATTGATGATTCTTTACGCAATTGCATAAGGGTTATGGTATTGGCAGATATAGAGGACAACCCCAGACATATATATCTTAAGGGAGCGGCTAAATTGAGAAAAGACATTACGAAGAAGCTTAATATCGCAATTGACGGGCCCGCAGGCAGCGGAAAAAGCACCGTTTCTAAAATAATATCGAAACGTTTTGATATTTTGTATCTTGATACGGGTGCTATGTATCGCGCCTGTGCACTTGCCTGTGTAAACTTAGGTGTCGATTGCGGTAATGAAGCTGCCGTTGAAGCCATTGTAAATTCTATAGATATAAGCGTTAAATATGAAAATAAGGCGCAAAGAACCTATCTGAACGATAAAGACGTTTCGGACAGTATCCGTACCCCCGAGATTTCAATGCTCGCTTCGGTGGTTGCCGCTCACGGCTGTATAAGAACCAAAATGGTTGAGCTTCAAAGAAAAATTGCGCAGGAAAACTCTTGCGTACTTGACGGAAGAGATATAGGAACGAATGTGCTTCCGCACGCGGAATTTAAGTTTTTTCTTACGGCTTCGCCTGAAGTGCGCGCAAAACGAAGGCTTTCGGAAAATAGGCTGAAAGGGTTTGATCAGCCTTTCGAAGACGTTCTGAAAGAAATAAAAACACGTGACGAGCAGGATATTAACCGCAAAATAGCGCCTTTGCTTAAGGCGGAGGATGCGATAGAAATTAATTCCGATAAATTATCGGAAGAAGAAGTTGCAAATACGATTTGCGCTGAAATTCAAGGTAAAATCTGATGGCTGAAAAGAATAAGACAAAGCTTAACGCCGTTTCAAAATGGTTCAGAACGCTTCGGCGTGCGGAACCATTTTTATACCGTCCGTTTTTTCCTTATAAAAAATACGGCCACACCGAACAGTTTAGGGACAGGGCTTATATCTTCGTAGGCAATCATCTTAGCGTACTTGACGTTGTATTTGCGGCAGTTGCGTCAAACAGAGCAATACATTATATGGCTAAGAGCAATCTGTTTGAAAAGGGATTGATGAAGAAGTTCGTCAATAAGTGCGAATGTATACCGGTAAACAGGGACGGTACTGACGTTAAGGCCGTAATGCAGGCGATGAAGTATTTGAAAATGGGCGAATGCGTCTGTATTTTTCCCGAAGGTACGAGGAATAAGACCGACGCGACCTTCCTTCCGTTTAAAAGCGGTGCAACGGCAATATCAATCAAGACGAAAACGCCGATTGTGCCTATGATCCAGGTCAAAAAAATAAGGATTTTCCGGAAAGCGCACGTTATTTACGGCGAACCGATCGAGTTTGAAGAATATTACGGTAAACGCCTTACCGAAGAAGATATAAAAAGATGTGACGACATACTGCTTGAAAGAATGTGCGAATTGCACGCGCAGTTGACTCAAATAATTTCCGGAAAGAAAAAAAGAAGTAAAAAATGAAAATTTGCGTTGCAAAAAACTGCGGTTTTTGTAAAGGCGTAGAAAAGGCCGTGGATACCGCGCTTTCGCTTAAATCCGAAAACGCGTATATCTTAGGTGAAATAATTCACAATGAAGAAGTAATCAGGTCTATAAAGGACAAAGGACTTAAAATCGTGGAATCTCTTGCGGAAATACCGGATAACAGTACGGTCGTGTTCCGTTCGCATGGGGTTCCGAAAAGTTATTATTCCGAATGTGCAAGCCGTAATATCAAGATTATCGACTGTACTTGCGGTTTTGTTAAACGCACACAGAAAATCGTTGCCGAGCAGAGTGCGCTTGAAAATTTTATCGTCATAGCGGGAGAGCCTACTCATCCCGAGGTCGTGGGACTGCTGGGCTGGTGCAAAGATAGTGCCGTAGTTGTAAACGACGAGAACAGAATTCCCGATATTCTTGCCGATAAGAACATCTGTATAGTGAGTCAGACTACGTTTTCTGCGCAGAAATTTGAAAAAATTATAAAAAATATTAAAAAACTTTGTGAAAAAACAGTTGCTGTTTTTCAGACGATTTGTTATACTACTATAGAACGGCAGAGCGAGACCGAAAAACTTGCCCGAACTTGCGAAGCAATGCTTGTCGTCGGCGGACTGAACAGCAGTAACACGAACAAGCTCTACGAAATAGCTTCAAAATATTGCGGTAACGTTTTCAGGCTTGCAAATTCCGAAGATATGGATTATTCCAAATTAAAAAAATTCAAAAGTGTAGGTATTGTTTCAGGGGCGTCAACCCCGAATGCGCA
>CAMUNT010000034.1 GCA_947090365.1 uncultured Clostridia bacterium | reverse complement strand
AAGCAATACAGACAAAAGCAATAAGTGACGCAAAAGTACGCGGTTTATGCTTTTCAGCTGATTTTTGCGTTGTTTAAGCTTCAAATTTGTACCCTAAGCCCCTTAACGTTACTATAAACTTCCTGTACTGCTTCAAGTTGGAACGAAGCATTTTTATATGCGTATCAACGGTTCTGTCGTCACCGTAAAAATCAAAGCCCCATACGTCCATTAAAAGCTTTTCACGCGTGAGCGCAATACCTTTATTTTTGACGAAATAGAAAAGTATTTCGTATTCCTTTGGCGTAAGATCGGCCTTTTCTCCGTCCACTAACACGTTGCGCCCGACCATATCGATTGTAAGTCCTTCGAAAGTAAGAACGTCTTTATTTTCATCGTTTCCCCTGCGTTTCAGAACGGCGTTTATCCTCGCCATTACTTCCTTAGGCGAAAAAGGCTTGGTAACGTAATCGTCAACGCCGATTTCAAAACCGAAAAGCTTATCGTATTCCTCGCTCCTTGCCGACAGCATAATTACTGGAATATCTTTAATTTTCTTTATTTCCTTGACCGCGGAAAAACCGTCAAGGCGGGGCATCATAACGTCCATAATTATAATATCGAAATCGCTGTCCCTGCACATTCTTACAGCCTGCATTCCGTCGCAAGCCTCGTAAGCCTCTCCGCCCTCGAACTCGACGTATTCTCTTAATACTCCCCTTATCATTTCTTCATCATCAACGATAAGTACTTTCATTTGTAAAACCTCCTAAATTCATTATCCTACTCAGTAATGAAAAGTCTGTGAAAATTTTAAAACGTTTTAATAAAAAACATTTCCATCGGTTGTTTTAACGGCTCATCGTTTAATACAAGACAACCGCACTCGCTATACCCGATTTTGCGGTAAAAACACTGCGCCTCCTCGTCCGTCTGCGTGGAAACAAGCAAAGAATGATATCCCGACTTTTTCAATTCGTCCTCAAATAGTTCCATTGCGCGTGCTCCGAACCCGCAACGCCTGTATTCCGGTAAAATTTTTATAAGATTTAAAAAGGGAAGCTCGTCCCAAAAATCGTTATAAGCTATTATACCTATCGGTTCAGTTTTGTTAAAAATCGTGAAACCGCGTTTTTCCGCTATCCGCCTTTTTATATTATCGGGCTTAGCATTTCCGTACAGCGACAGCCAAAATTTTTCGTCGCCATCCGTTACCGATTTAATTTTTATCATTTCGCCACCTTCAATTATTAACTTCTCAAAAACCGTTTTGCGCCCCACCAATCGGGCATTAAATCTTTTAAAAGAACAGTATTACGGTTTTCATAATTTGTGATAATCTCTATACTTCCGCTGTCTTTCGACAGTTGCATCATAAATTCTCTGCACGCTCCGCAAGGCAGACCGACCTTGTCATCGGGCATAATAGCCAAAACCTTGTCTATATTGCTCTCACCGTTTGTCAGCATATTTGCAATGGCATTGCGTTCGGCACACATTCCCAAACTGCTTGCCGTATCAATACAGATGCCTACGTAGATATTACCGCTTTTCGTAAGAATAGCCGCCGCCACTCCGCCGACCTCTATAAAAGGAGATATAACGCGTTCGCCTTGAACCTGTTTTGCAGCATTAAACAATCTTTGCCAGTCATCGAATTTATCGGCTAACATAATCCCTTACCTCCTATCTTTATAACAAACCGTCCGACGGCGATATTCGTTTAAGATCTAATCAATACCGTCTATTTTGTCAATCGTAAATCAATTATCTGTATTTCTCGAATTTGCTTTGCTCATATACCCGCCTACCTATAATCGTAATCGCTTGTTTAGGACAGTTGGAGAAGCAACGGTAGCACATAGTACACATACCGTTAAAACGAACAACACTTTCATTTACTGTTATATTTTTCATAGGGCAAATTGATACACACAAACCGCAGGATATGCATTTTTCAATATCAATCTTTACCCTATCGTAGTACTGCCCGGTCTTTTTCCGGAAATACAGCCTTTGTCCGAACAAGCCCAATAGCCTGCTACACAAACTTAAACCGTTTTTCGTATATTTACCGGACAAAATTCTTTTTGCGGTTTTCTCTATCTTGCAGTTAGCTTTTATAACGATTCTTCGGTTTTCCTCCAACGACTTTTTCAGTAACTTAACGTCGCCTATGCTATCGGGCATTTTTATGTGTAAACCGCCAACAATTTTCGCACCGTACTTTTTGAAAAGTCTTGCAGAACACCCCGCACCGTCTCCACTAAACAACCCCATTGTGGCAATAATAAAAATTTTTTTGCCTTTCCACAATTGAAAATTGTTTTTGACAAATTCATCGACAATTTTAGGTAAGTAAGAATAATATACAGGGTACGCAAACACAATATCGTCACACGACTGAATAGCATTTTTGACGTTTTCGTTTTCGATAGAATACGATACCGCATTTTTATCAAGCAAATTAAGCAAATATTCCAAACAATGTTTCGTATTCCCCGTACCGCTGAAATATACTCCTATCATATTACCTCCTTTATCGGGGGCTATCTTTCACATCTGCCCGTTAATTGTTACATTGATTATATCACTTTCGCTGCGATTTTACAAGTAATGCAGCGTAAGCTTGTAATAATATACAGCAAAAATCAATAACAAGAATAACGCAAAAATTTTTTATAAATTGCAAAAAAACAGTTGACAACGCTGTTTTTATGGTTTATAATACGAATATAAACAAATGTTCGCATACTGTAATTTCGGGTTTACAGGCGCGAAAATGCACTCTTCCGCCGATCCAATGCCATAACGGCGGAAGATTTTGTTTTATTTGAGCTATGATAGACGAAAACAAACTTCAAATTTTAACCGAAAGCGCAAAATACGATGTTTCCTGCTCTTCGTCGGGTTCCCGTCGCAAGAATACGCCGAACGGAATCGGAAACGCTTATGCAGGAGGAATCTGCCATTCCTTTACACCTGACGGCAGGTGTATTTCGCTTTTGAAAATTTTAATGAGCAACGAATGTCTTTACGACTGCGAGTACTGCCCAAACAGGCACAGTGCAGACGTGCCGCGGGCAAGTCTTACGCCCGACGAAATTTGCGAGCTTGTGATTAATTTTTATAAGCGCAACTATATCGAAGGCCTTTTCCTCTCTTCCGCGGTTTTCATAAGCCCCGACAAAACTATGGAGCTACTCACCGAAACGGTAAGAAAACTGCGGGAGCAGTACAATTTTAACGGATATATTCATTTAAAGGGTATTCCGCACGCAGACAGCGCAATAGTAGAAAAAGCCTCCCGTTTAGCCGACAGAATGAGCTATAACGTCGAATTACCGAGCGAGCAATCACTGAAACTTCTTGCACCGCAAAAGACTAAGCAAAGCCTTCTGCTCCCTATGAAAAGTCTTTTCAACGCTATCGAATACGACAAACAGAACAGGGTCAGAAAAAACAAGGTGTTACCCGCAGGTCAGACAACACAAATGATTATCGGTGCTTCGCCCGAGCCCGACGGACAGATTCTGAAGCTTACGGAGGCACTTTACAGAAATATGAATTTAAAGCGCGTGTACTATTCCTCTTACGTTCCCGTAGTCCAGAGCAGCAAATTGCCCGCAATCGGAGCAGGACTTTTACGCGAACACAGACTTTATCAGGCAGATTGGCTGATACGCTTTTACGGCTTCGACGTAAACGAAATTTGCGACGAGGACGAAAATCTTTCCGCCGAATACGACCCCAAATGCGCGTGGGCGCTGAGAAATATGCACCTTTTCCCGATAGAAATCAATACCGCTCCGCTCGAAGTGTTATTGCGCGTTCCCGGGATAGGTGCAAAAAGCGCGTACAGAATTACCGAAGCAAGAAGATTTACAAAGCTCGACTTTGACAATCTTATCAAAATGCGCATCGTTATGAAAAGAGCTAAACACTTTATTACCTGCAAAGGAAAATTTTACGGTTCCGACAGCATAGCGCAGGTTAAAACCTCTCTGCTTATTGAGGGCGCAAAGGACGAAAACGAACAGCTTACTATGTTTTCAGAGCCGTCCACCGCCCTTTCGGCACTTACAGGTAACTTATGAAAATATTCGTTACCGACGGTTCCGTACTATCCTTTTTTACTGCCGTATTCGATGCTTTTATGGAAAACGATTGTTTAATAATATCAGACAATGATTTTCAGCTTTCGCTTGACAGCGAAATTATACGGGTTCAAAACGATGAGGAAAAATGCGGGCGCGTCCGAAGCGGAATTGCAAGGTACGAACCCTACGCAGAGGAAGAAATTTTACTTGCACTGAGAAGCTGTGACCGCCGAAAAGAACAGATTGCCTTCAGCTATATAAAAAAGCTTATGCACATTAAATCGCTTATAAGAAAGCGCTTGAGTCTGCCGGAAGTTATTCAGCTTAACGAAATAGTTTACACGGTCACAGGCGAAACGCACAGACTTAAGGGACTTTTGCGGTTTATGGAATGTGCCGGCGGTATTTTGTACGCCCCCTATTCCCCGGACAACGATATTACTGATTTACTTATGGCTCATTTTGCACAAAGGTTGAAAGCGGAAAGGTTTGTCATTCACGATTTAAAGAGAAAAATCGCGGGTATGTACAATGGCAGTGAATGGATTTTAAGCTTTGCAGATGAAACGGAAATTTATTTGTCCGAAAACGAAAAAGCTTTTGAAAACCTTTGGAAGAAATATTATAAATCGGTAAATATAAAAGAACGGCCACACGAAAAGCAAATGAAAGGCTCTATGCCCGTACGGTACTGGAAATTTTTACCCGAAAAGAAAGATTAACGCGCGAAATGAAATTCGCGCGTTTTGTTTATTTAAGATTTTTGATAATTTTATCGAAGAAATCGGAAAGATAATTATTTTCCGATTCGTCAAGCTTTCCGCTGTCTGCGGATTTGGTAAGCTCGGGATCTACGGGAAGCTTTGCAACTGCGGGAATACCGTATTCAAGTGCAAGCGCATCCACTCCGCTTTCACCGAAAACCGAAATTTTCCTTCCGCAATCGGGGCATTTTATATAGCTCATATTCTCTACTATTCCCAAAATGGGCACGTTCATCATATTCGCCATATTGACGGCTTTTTTAACAACCATTCCGACAAGATCCTGAGGGGTTGTAACGATAATAATTCCGTCAAGCGGAATGCTTTGAAATACCGTCAAAGGCACGTCGCCCGTTCCGGGAGGCATATCGATAAACATAATATCTACTCCCGTCCAGATTACATCCGTCCAGAATTGCAGAACCGTTCCCGAAATCAGCGAACCGCGCCAGACAACGGGTTCGTCCTCGTTTTCAAGCAAAACGTTCATTGACATTATCTGTATCCCGCTTTCGGAAACTACAGGAAGAATACCTTCCGCACTTCCGCTTGCGTGTTTGTGAATACCGAACATTTTCGGAATTGACGGCCCAGTAATATCTGCGTCCATTACCGCGGTTACGTTACCTTTATTTTGTGAAGCAGATGCCAGCAACGCGCAGGTCATAGACTTGCCGACCCCGCCCTTTCCGCTGACTACGGCAATTACTTTTTTTATATCGCTTAGCTTATGCGGACTTTTGATTAAGCTTTTTTTATCACGCGAGGAGCAGTTTTCCCCGCATGACGAACAATCGTGAGAACA
>CAMUNT010000033.1 GCA_947090365.1 uncultured Clostridia bacterium | reverse complement strand
AGACGTACCTTGCGATTACTACTCCGTTTTCGGTTATAGCAGTTATATTGCCCGCCTTGTCGTAGGTATACTTCAAGCTGTCCTTGCGTATTCCGTTCACGCCGTACCATACGGTTGAAACCCTGTTGGTTGCGTGGTCGCCGAACTTCTGATAGTAAATATTCTTAACAAGCTTTTCGCCGAGGGATATTTCCCTTGTTCGGCCTAATCCGTCGTATGCGAATTTCTGCTCAACGCCGAAGGGCAGGGTTACCTTCGAGTTGCGTTTATCGGGAGTTCCGTCCGTTTCGAAGATATAAGTTAATTCCTGTGCGCTGTCGGGATACTGATAGCTTGAAAGTCCGCAAGCCGCTTTATACGATACGGAGTTAAGCCCGCCGTCCGCGCCGTATGAATAGCTCTTATTCAGCGCGTACGCTCCGCTTCGCTTTTCGGCCATTAATTTGCCGTTATCCCTCTTATACTGTATATTATAACTTCTTGCGTTGTTAATGTCAACAGTAATTTCTTTTACGTTATGTAACTCGTCGTAAGAGTAAGATATTTTTTCAGTAAGGTCGGAATATTTAGTCGTCTGCCGTCTTTTTATATCGTATTCGTTGATTTCCGCTGAAACCTCGTTGCCGTTGGCATATACGGTTTTAACCGTTTCGTCAAGTCCGAGGAGCTTGCGGTTGCTTGTTGCATAGTTCTTTCCGCCGATACTGATTGAAGAGGTTTCAAAGTAATCCGAATAAGAGTAATTATAGTCGGTGTCGCCGTTTGAAACCTTTGTAAGTACCCCCGCAGTGTAGTGCAGGGTGTTGGTACTTTCTTCGCCGTTGGCATTACCGCTGATACTTACAAGTTCGCCGTCCTTATACCCGAACGAAGTTTTGTTGCCCTTTCCGTCCTTTACGACTACCGAAGTGTTGTCTTTATAAATATACTTCTTGCTGTCGTAATTTCCGCATTCGTCTATATCGGCGGTTATATTGCCTTTTTCGTCGCGCTTGCTTTCCTGATAGAATTTGCTTGTGGGGTCGTCTATATTGTAAGTTATCTTTTTGACGGCTCTGCCCTTGTCGTCGTATACGGTTTCTTCTACCAAACCCGAATAATCGCAACTGCGGACAGGCTTGCCCTGTTTGTTATACTCGAACGAGGTTTCAAAGGTTCGCCCGTTGCCGTCGGTCAGTATTTGCTTTACTAACCTGTCGTTTTCGTCGTATTCATAGCTTGTAACGCTGTTCGACTCGCTGTCCTCGTCGGTAAGCTTTCTTCCGCCTTCGTCGAAAGTACTGTAAGACCATTTGCCGGAGCGCAGCGATACGCAGTCCACCTCGATATTTCCGGTATTACCGCTGTAATCTATAAATAAATCCATTCCCCCGCTTGTCATAACAGGCAAGCTTGCAGGCAGTGCATCGCCGCTTTTCAAAGGTTTTTTAATTTCTACGGGCAACGCTAAAAACTGCCAATCGGTATTGGCCCTGTCAAAGCCCGCCTTATATTCGCTTACCGTTCCGTCCTCGCAAGTTACTACTGCGCGAAGTTCAAACTTTTTGTCATTTTGATTTTCGGTTGAAGCATCCGCCGACTCCGCTTTTGCCCAGCAGGTGAATACGAAATCCGTTTTATCCCCGGGGAAGGTGCTCAGACGGTATACGCGCTGTCTTGTCGCCCCTACCGCATTTAACGAATCCGAGCTGTAATCAAACAAAAGATTATCTTCGCTGAGGTTTTCCGAAACTGAGTAGCTTTGCCTGTCGTCGCAGTATTCCATAGATACTGCTTTTGTTAAATCGCCCGGATCGTCATAAGTTCCCTCGACCACCGTCGTAGGATTGCCGAGGCCGTCGAAGATATAGGTTGTAGCCGCCTTATGATCTTTTTTAACAACAGTCGTCCTTTCGCCTTTATAGGTTATCCTAGTAAACTGTCCGCCGTTCGAGGATGTTGTTTCCGCACCTTCGTCGCTTACGGAACGAATTTTTGTATCCTCGTTTACGCTTGTCACTCTGCAAGAGCCGTCGTAGCTGAAATAAATACCGTTACCGTAACAGTCGATTACCTGCTCTAAAAGCGCGTGGGCATTCTCGGTAAAATAATAAGTAAATTCGCCGTCGGCCGTTATAATTTTTGCAAGCAAATCGTTTTCATATATGAATTCGGTAATCTTGTCGTTTTCATCGGTAATTTTGCTAAGCAAACCTCTTTTATTGTATTCGAATGCGATTTCGTTGCCGTCGGTATCTTTGATTGAAACGATTTTGTCACCGTCGTATATAATAGCGGTCTGGTTTTCGTACGCATCGACCGTTACAACAAGCTGTCCGTTTTTGTTAAAGCCCATAACGGTATCGCCGTCGGTAATAAAGTTTACGGGTATCTGCAAATAAAAATTATCCAGCTGTTGCTTGAAGCTTAAATACTGTTTGAAATATTTTTGTATATCTTCTTTATTTTTATCGGATTGAGCTATTATTTTTTGTATTTGACCATTAATAGTCTGACTCTGGGCACCAATATCAAATTCGTTAATAGCTTCTTCAAGCGCAGCAATTCTTACTTCTCTGTTATATTCTTCTCTTTTAGCTTCTTTTTCATCTTGATCAAGCTCGTTATATTCATTTTTGTATTTTTTTATTGCGTGTGCAGATTTATCACGTTGCAAATTCAATAATTCAAAACGTAATTCGTAAAGTTTTTGTTTATCATTGTCTAACGGCAATGTTTTTCCTACGTCTTCAAATTCTTTAGTCTGCTGATACAATAAGGAATTGTATTGCATTGCTTCCGGTTCCGTAAGCAACAATTTTTCATTGATTATATTCGTGTTAAAATTGATAAAATCAGTAAAATCTTTCTCTGACAACGAATTTCCGTTAAACTTGTCTTTTAGTTTTTTATCCTGAACGTAAGACCCGTTATGTTTAAATATCATTACGTATTCTTTCAATTGATTGACGTAGGCGCTTAATTTTTCCTCTAACTCTATTTGTTCCTGTAAGCGCGTTTCCAAATATTGCCCGTATCTGAATTTCGTGTAATCTGTTTCCAATACAAATCCGGAAGTCGATTTGCGCTCGATAAAAACCTTTTTGTCTACAATGCTGAGCCCGGGCTTCAACGGCGTATCCCCGGTAACGGGATCGCGCGAAGTACGATTTCCCGTACCGTCTCCCTGAGGTAATAATACCGTAACCGAACACGTCAATTCACCGTTCAAATCAACTTTTACTTCGTTTTTATTAACGTAATTCTTGTTTTTACCGTCAAGATAGTAATATTTTTCGGTAAATTCATTATAGTTGCCCGCCCCGTCTATATACGTAAATTTATCCTGATTTTGTTCCCCCGTTCTCTGAACAAGAAATTGCGAAGCGCCAAGCTTCCAGCCTTTACCGCAATGTGTATAAAACGTTTTTATACCGCCCGCCGCATCGTCTATTTCGATTTTGTTCAAACCTGCCTGCCAACGGTTATAATGCAGCCACTCGGTTGCATAATACAAATCTCCGGTTGCCAGGTTAATTTTTCCCGTTCCTGCCTTTTTTGCATCTGCGTCCAGATATGCGTTGCTTGGACGCATTATTTTTTTCGTCATATTATTCCTCCTACGTGTTTGTTGATTTCATAATAAAACAAAACCGTTAAATTCTATCCTTCAAAAAAACAGTGATTTTAATTGCTTTTTTATACAAAAAACCCGCAAATGCGCGTGCAATCGGCTTTGTTTGACAAAAATCGGCATTTTTTAACCGTCAAAATATGAAGGATAGATTTTTTTAAAAATATGTTAAACTGTGTTCAGAAACACACAACGGAGGAAATTTTATGGCAATTTTGAGTACTGAAACTAAGCTTAATTCCGGCGAACGCCTGACGGCACAGACAGTAAACGACATTTCGGAAACAGCAGTCAAAGCCTATAAACTGGCTCAGGACGCAATAAAAAAAGCCGAAACGGCTTCAACTAAAATAACTATTATAGCAGCGAAAGGAAACGATATATATTAGGAGGAACTTAAGATGGCAATAAAAATAGCAATTAACGGTATGGGCGTTATAGGACGGGAAATGCTGAAAACACTTTACGGTCGGGAAGGCATAGATATTGTATTATTAAACGATCATGGTATTACCCCGAAAAACTTGGAATATTTGTTAAAATATGACTCTGTATACCATGATTTTGCAAATAAATATGATTTATACTCAAATGAAAGAGGTATAATTTTAGACGGTAGAGAAATATTATTGCTCGATGAAGAAAATCCCCACAATTTACTGCTGGGAGAGCGGGGAGTCGATTTGGTTTTGGAATGTACCGGATCGTTTAACAGTAAAGAAAAATTGCAAAGTTTTATAGAATCGGGTACAAGAAAAGTAATTGTCTGTTACGGCGCGGGAAACAGTTTAAAGACAATTGCACAGAACGTTAATCAAGACGTTTTAAAAGATGAAGACCAAATAATATCATTCCCCCAAATGGAAACGCAGGTACTTGCTTCCGTTTTAAAAATCTTAAATGAGCATAGCAAGGTATTAAGCGGATTTGCTAAAGCTTATCGGTCTTTTACAAACGCTCAGCCGACGTTAGACATATACAATGAAAAAGATTTTGCAAAAGGAAGAGCCGCATCGGTAAATATTTCGCCGGTCAGTGATCCGTTCTATAAATACGTCGGCTTAATTATTCCTGAACTTAACGGAAAAATTAACGGTTTTGCATACAGATCTCCCGTAACTAGCGGAAGTATTATGGACATTACGCTCGTAATGAAAGATAATATTCTTATCGATAGCTTAAGGGCTACTATTAAAGCGGCAGCCTCTGAAAGCTTAGGATATTGCGAAGAACCGTTATGCTCTTCCGACGCTTTAAGTTCAAAATCACCTCTGTTTCTGTCTTGTAATGCTATGGTATCGTCATTAGACGATCAAAAATCTCTTGTTAATATTTCTGTTGTCTATGATAACATTCGCGGCTATTGCTATCAAATGTTACGGTTTTTAGAATGGGTAAGAAATAACTACTGGGTGTAAACGGAGGTACCTATGGAAAATATACGCCAACTTATAACAATAGTATCTGCAATTTTCGGGTTACTTGCAACTGCATTAGGTTTTCTTATACCTCTTGTTAAAAACGTCAAAGCTAAAAACAGGTTGAGTGCATTAAAAAAATTAACATCGGTATTGCAATCATTGATAATGGAAGCAGAAACATTTGTTAATTTTACCGGCGCAGAAAAGAAAGAATATGTAATGACTAAGGCTAACCGTTACGCAATTGAAAACCAAATAACCTATAATGAGCAAGACGTAAGCGAAGCAATTGAAAAACTAATTGTACTAAGTAAAGAAGTAAACAAACGCCCAAAAGAGTCTACTCCGATAACAGATAACGCTATATCAATTATAATTTAACCTGATAAAACACAGCGCCAAAGAAAATTTTCTTTGGCGCTGTAATTTTCAAATAGGAAACAACCACCCGAAAGAGTGGTTGTTCTTTGGAGGCGCCACCCGGATTTGTAAGGAGTGACACAGTCACGACGGAATAGCGATTGGTCGTCGGTTTGCCAAAAAATGCAGCTTTTTTCTCCCGCAATCGCGTCACGTTATTTCGGCGGTAACGGGTGGCGATTAAACGGAAACAACCACCCGAAAGGGTGGTTGTTCTTTGGAGGCGCCACCCGGATTTGAACCGGGGATGAGGGTTTTGCAGACCCGGGCCTTACCACTTGGCTATGGCGCCATAAAAAAAACAGTGCGCAAGAATTTGTGGAGCGGGAGACGAGATTCGAACCCGCGACATTCACCTTGGCAAGGTGACGCT
>CAMUNT010000032.1 GCA_947090365.1 uncultured Clostridia bacterium | reverse complement strand
ATTAAGCAAAATACCCGTCACTACGCGAAAAGACAAATTACTTTTTTTAAAAAACTTAACGGACTTATTTGGCTTAAACCCGAAGAGGCTACGGTGGACAAGGTTTTGGAGTTATTGAATGAACAATAAAAAATTTATCGAACAATGTGAGTTTAAACTCAGTGAAAAGTTTAAAACCGTTGAAGAAATAGCTTATTTCAATCAGGTTAAGGTCTTAAATGCGTTCAGGGAAAACAGGGTTGCGTTAAGGCATTTTAACGGAACTACGGGTTACGGCTACGACGACGAGGGTAGGGACTGTTTGGGCAGGCTGTATGCGCAAGTGTTCGGTGCGGAAAGCGGTATAGTTTCCCCACATCTTTTATCAGGGACGCACGCTTTAACGGTTGCGCTTTTCGGACTGCTCCGCCCTAAAGATATATTGCTTTGTATAACAGGTATGCCGTACGATACTATTAGACAGGTTATTTTCGGAGAAGGGAACGGTTCTTTAAAAGATTTCGGGGTAAAATTCGATTACTGTGATTTAAAAGACGGCGATTTTGATTTTAAGGCTGTAAAATCAAAGTTAAATGACGGCGTAAAAGTCGTGTATATACAACGTTCGCGCGGGTACGAGCTTCGTGACGCGCTTTCCTGCAAACAGATAGAAAATGTTTGTAAATTTTTAAGGGAAGCAGGCTTTGCGGGCTGTATCTTCGTTGATAACTGCTATGGCGAATTTGTTGAAAAGAAAGAGCCGACCGAAGCAGGCGCCGATATAGTCGTCGGTTCGCTCATTAAAAACGCGGGCGGCGGGCTTGCACAGAACGGTGGTTATATTTGCGGTAACGATAAGTATATCCAGCAAATAGGTAAAAGACTTACGGCGCCGTCAATAGGCTTGGAAGTAGGTTCCTATGCGTCCGGTTATCAGTATTTGTATCAGGGACTCTTTTTAGCGCCGCATACCGTTGCGCAGGCCATTAAAACCAGTCTTTTAATCGGGCAGGCGATGGGTGAACTCGGTTTTGAAAATTATCCGTCGCTTGATAAAATTCCGTACGACATTACGCGCGCAATAAAATTTGACAGCGCAGAAAAAATGGTTAACTTCATAAGGGAAGTGCAGTACGCGTCTCCGATTGACGGTTTCGTGACCTGTGAACCTTGGGATATGCCCGGTTATGACGAAAAAATTATTATGGCGGCGGGAACGTTCGTATCGGGCGCGTCGATTGAATTATCTGCCGACGGTCCCGTTAAACCACCTTATATCGCATATTTTCAAGGTGGGCTTACTTACGAACATGGCAAATATGCTCTTGAAAAAATATTGAGTAAACTCAGGTGATTGCAGTAAGCGGAATTATACTTTAAAAAATTACGTTCAATCCGGAAGTACGTTAGCTTTTAACGCTGAGTGACTTTGCGGAATTTGTGAAAAATCAGTAAAAAAAGAACTCCAAATTTCTTGGAGTTCTTTTTTGTTTGCTAAAATTAATACATTCCGCCCATATCGGGTGCACCGCCCATAGGAGCTGGTGAGGGGGGAGTGGGGATATCGGTTACAATACTTTCGGTAGTAAGTAGCGTTGCCGCAACCGACGCCGCATTCTGAAGTACCGAACGCGAAACTTTGGTAGGGTCGATAATTCCGCTCTTAACCATATCTGTATATTCGTTTTTAAGTGCGTCAAAGCCGTAATTGGTTTTCTTTGCTGAAAGTATACTGTTTACCACTACCGAGCCGTCGTAGCCTGCGTTTTTGGCAATCTGACGGACGGGTTCCTCAATGGCTTTCATTACGATTGAAGCACCGGTTTTTTCGTCGCCTTCGAGTGTTTCTATAAGCGCTTTGAGTTCGGGAATAGTGGAGAGAAGGGCAACTCCGCCTCCGGGGACAATTCCTTCTTCAACAGCCGCGCGGGTTGCCGCAAGGGCGTCCTCGATACGCAGTTTCTTTTCTTTCATTTCAACTTCGGTCGCCGCGCCTACGTTGATGACCGCAACTCCACCTGCGAGCTTGGCAAGTCTTTCCTGTAATTTTTCTCTGTCGTAATCGGAAGTGGTTTCAGCAATCTGTGACTTGATTGAGGATACGCGTGACTTGATGTCTTTCGCGTCGCCTGCGCCGTTAATAATAGTGGTGTTGTCTTTATCGACTTTTACCTGTGAAGCTCTGCCGAGCATATCTGTTGTAACGTCCTTGAATTCATAGCCTAAATCGCTTGAAACGACCGTACCGCCCGTAAGAATTGCAATGTCTTCAAGCATTGCCTTTCTTCTGTCGCCGAACCCGGGAGCCTTTACTGCAACACAGTTCAAAACGCCTTTCAATTTGTTTACGATAAGAGCTGCAAGCGCATCTCCCTCGACGTCTTCTGCAATGATCAGAAGCCTTGCACCCTGCTGTGCGATAGGTTCGATAACGGGAAGAATTTCCTGCAAGGACGAAATCTTTTTATCCGTAATAAGAATATAGGGGTTATCGAGAACGGCTTCCATTTTATCGGTGTTCGTAACCATATAAGCGGAGGCGTAGCCTCTGTCAAACTGCATTCCTTCAACGGTAGTGAGTTCGGTAGCCATTGTTTTGCCTTCTTCAACGGTAATAACGCCGTCTTTACCGACGATTTCCATTGCGTTTGCAATAAGCTCGCCGATTTTTTCATCACCTGCGGAAATAGAAGCAACCTGTTGAATACCGAGTTTGTTTTCTACGGGTTTTGAAATTTTCTGAATTTTTGCGACTGCCGTATCAACGGCGGTGGCAATGCCTTTCTTTAAAATAACGGGGTTTGCGCCTGCGGCAAGGTTTTTAAGCCCTTCCTTTACGATTGCCTGTGCAAGAACAACGGCGGTAGTGGTGCCGTCGCCCGCAACGTCATTTGTTTTTGTTGAAACTTCCTTTACAAGCTGTGCGCCCATATTTTCGAACGGGTCTTCAAGCTCGATTTCTTTTGCGATGGTTACACCGTCGTTTGTGATCAGGGGAGAGCCGAATTTCTTATCGAGAACAACGTTTCTGCCCTTAGGACCGAGTGTAATTTTAACAGTATCTGCAATTACGTTTACGCCTGCTTCAAGTTTTTTTCTGGCTTCATCGCCGTATTTAATCTGTTTAGCCATATTTTACTCCTTCTATATTACTCGACAATTGCCAGAATGTCGTTCTGACGTATTATCGTATATTCTTTGTCGTCAACTTTTACTTCTGTTCCGCTGTATTTTGCAAGCAAAACCTTATCTCCGACTTTAACCTGCATTTTGATTTCTTTGCCGTCTACGGTGCCGCCGGGCCCTACAGCAACGACTACGCAGGTTGCAGGTTTTTCCTGTGATGCGGAAGTAAGATAAAGTCCGCTCTTCGTTTTTTCTTCGGCTTTAAGGCCTTCGACAACTACTTTGTCAAATAATGGTTTTATTTTCATAAATATAATTCCTCCGAATAATATTTTTTCATACAGGTATTTTATAAACAAACCGAAATAAAATGAAACATATTTATGTAAAAAATTGCTTTTTGTGAAAAATTATGTTAGAATCTAACTAATTATAAAAGCGAGGTTTTTTAATGGATAAGTGGGATAAAAGATTTATGGATATGACCGAGCAGATCGGCACTTGGTCAAGCTGTTTTCAGAAGAACAGGAAGGTGGGTGCAATTATCGTTAAGGATAAACGTATTATTGCCACAGGTTATAACGGTGCGCCTCAGGGAATCAAAAGCTGTATTGACAAACAGGAATGCCTCAGAAAAAAAATGAATGTTCAAAGCGGAACAATGCATGAGTTATGCTATGCTGTTCATGCCGAACAAAACGCAATTATTCAGGCGGCAAGGGTCGGGTGCAGTGTTGAGGGGTGTACTTTATACTGCACTCATCAGCCTTGCGTTATCTGTGCAAAGATAATAATAAATTCCGGTATTGTGCGAGTGGTTTACAAGGAAGGTTATCCCGATGATTTTTCGGTTCAACTTTTCGAAGAAGCAGGGGTAAAACTTGAAAAATACAGTGAGCTTTAATAATTAAAATGAGGAGTGATTATGCAAAATCCTATCGTTATTATTGAAATGGAAAACGGAAAAATAATGAAGGCGGAGCTGTATCCGGATAAGGCGCCGAACACAGTTAATAATTTTATTAGTCTGGTTGCGAGCGGTTTTTACGACGGTCTTATTTTTCACCGCGTAATTTCCGGCTTTATGATACAGGGCGGTGACCCCGCCGGAGTCGGAACGGGTGGCCCGGGATACAGTATCAAGGGCGAATTTGCTATGAACGGATTTAAACAAAACGATTTGAAGCATGAAAGGGGCGTTCTTTCGATGGCGAGGGCAATGGCACCCGACAGTGCGGGTTCGCAATTCTTTATTATGCACAAAAATTCGTCTCATCTTGACGGGCAATACGCTGGATTCGGTAAAATAATCGAAGGAATAGAAGTCGTGGATTCCATAGCTTCCGTAAAAACAGACTGGAATGATAAGCCTAAGGATCCTCAGATAATGAAAAAAGTTACCGTTGAAACCTTCGGCACGCAATATCCTGCCCCCGTAAAATGTCGCTAGGAGAAAATATGGATAATTCGGTCTATCAGAATCCGTTAGTAGCAAGATATGCAAGTGCGGAAATGTCTGAAAATTTTTCCGATAAAAAACGCTTTACGCTTTGGCGTAAGCTGTGGATTGCGCTTGCCGAAAGCGAAAAAGAACTCGGTTTGAATATCTCGCAAGAGCAAATTGACGAAATGAAAAAGTATGCCTGCGAAATTAATTTTGAGCAGGCTGAAAAATTCGAAAAAGAAATGCGCCACGACGTTATGGCTCACGTGCACGCTTTCGGAACGCAGGCGGTTTCGGCAATGCCGATTATTCACTTGGGCGCTACAAGCTGTTTTGTTGACTGCAATTCAGAGTTGATAATATTAAACGACGCGCTTAGTATTATCAAGGTGAAACTTTTAAACGTAATCAATAATCTTAAAAAGTTCGCGTTGCGGTATAAAGACTTACCGACGCTTGGTTTTACGCATCTTCAACCGGCACAGCTGACGACGGTTGGAAAGCGTGCGACTTTATGGTTGCAGGATTTGATTATCGATTACAACAACCTTGTCTTTATGCAGACTTCGTTTAAGCTCAGGGGCGTCAAGGGAACGACTGGAACGCAGGCAAGCTTTATGGAACTGTTTAAAGGCAGTGAAGAAAAAGTAAAAGAGCTTGAAAAACGCGTAGTTAAAAAGCTTGGATACGACAAAGTATTTGCTGTTACCGGGCAGACTTATCCTAGAAAATTTGATTATAACGTTTTAAGCGTGCTTTCGCAGATTGCTCAGAGCGCATATAAGTTTTCAAACGATTTGCGCATTTTACAGAGTATGAAAGAGTTGGAGGAACCGTTTGAAAAGATGCAGGTCGGCTCGTCTGCTATGGCGTATAAGCGTAACCCTATGCGTTGTGAAAGAATGGGCGCGCTTGCAAGATTTGTAATTTCGTTACCTGTGAACAGTGCAATTACTGCGGGAACGCAGTGGTTTGAAAGAACGTTAGACGATTCGGCAAACAGGCGAATTGTGAACGCTCAGGCTTTTCTTGCTCTTGACGGAATACTCAATCTTTATATGAACGTAACGGAAAATATCGTAGTCTACGATAAGGTTATTGCAACGCATATTAAAGCTGAGCTTCCGTTTATGGCTACCGAAAATATTATTATGGAATGTGTTAAAGCGGGCGGAAACCGTCAGGAGCTTCACGAGAAAATAAGGGTGCTGTCCATAGAAGCGGGCAAAAACGTAAAGGAACTGGGAAAAGAAAATAATTTAATTGAATTAATAAAGGCCGATAAGCTTTTTGCTCCTGTGTACGGTAAGCTTGATAAAATGCTGGATGCATCTGAATTTATAGGCAGAGCGCCTTCTCAGGTCGTCGAGTTTATTCAGAACGAAGTCGATCCTGTATTAAAAGAAAACAGTATTCTGTTAGGACAGAAAAGCAACTTGAAAATTTAGTAAAAAATACAGTTCCGCAAATGTACGCGAAACTGTTTGGCAGGGGAGACACAATTCGTAAGGAGCGAAGCGACGGAATAGCGATTGTTGCGAAGCCAATCGCGTCACCTGCAACCGCGGTTGCATTGAAAGCAAAAAAATACAGTTCCGCAAAAGTATGCGAAACTGTTTGGCAGGGGAGACACGATTCGAACATGCAACCGACGGTTTTGGAGACCGCG
>CAMUNT010000031.1 GCA_947090365.1 uncultured Clostridia bacterium | reverse complement strand
TATCAGCTCAGCCGCAAAGCGGCTTATATAAAATTTTGTGCAGTCAACTGCACAATTTTATTAAAAGAGATAAAACTTGTCGCCGTATTTACCTTTATCAGCTCAGCCGCAAAGCGGCTTATATAAAATTTTGTGCAGTCAACTGCACAAAATACCGCATAAATAAGTTGATGCCGGGCATTTAGTCGCACGGACGCAGTTTGTCTTAAATTTCGGAGTAAAGTTTTATAGCGACCTTACGGGAGACTTTACAGGGACTTTATAGGAAACCCTACGGGGGACTTTACAGGTATTATATTATTTGTATTCTTCATTTGCGCCCTTTTAAGGGCGCAGTTATCCCCCACAAAATGGAAGATAACTTTTGCTATCTCCGTTTAATAGCTGTTTCAATCTGATACTATCAAATCGCCGTACTATGCGCCCACCGGAGCTATTAAACCGCACTTGTCCACCCGTTCTTAATTAACCGCCACGAACCACACGTCCCGCCAAGCTTGCCGAACTCCGGCTTTTTCCTTTGGCTTAGGGGTGGTACTTCGACTTAACTCGCAATGGCTACCACCACAACCCGACAGTTTTCCGACTTGTCGCCCGGTCGTTTATTATTAAGTTAATGGTCGAGGGGGTAGGAGTTGAACCTACACCGTATGATTAAAAGTCGTACTCGCTGCCGTGCGCCACCCCTCGAAGATTCCCCATAACCGCCGCAAAGCGGCGGCATATGGAAGAAATTATGACCTCACTTGCAGACGTTTACCTTTTAGTCGGGATATCAAAGTTTTGCTGAATTGCGTTGCGCCTGACCCCGTACTTTCCGACATTACGGCGTGCCGGCGCGCAGTCTGGGCAGTAACAATTGATATAATTACGCGCAACCGCCCAACCGACAGCTTTTGCGGCTTTATGACTTTTAAAGCGCGCTGCTTTGCCGCAGTCATTACAAGTATAATCGCGCCCGTCCTCGTATATAATTTTACCTATCATTTTTACACCTCACTTTTGGTTGTAATAGTTACAACCGATTTTTATGCGGCAGGGCTACGCCCTGACCTCATATTATCTGAAACACCCTACGGGGCTATATTTTGCCCCGTGTGTATCCGTTTATTTGCGCTCTTTCCCCTGCGGAGCATTCAGTTCCGCCTATTCCGAAACGGCTTGCGGTTGCAAGTCCGTATCGGAATACCGCTTTGCGGCTACGGGCGGAACTGACTACTCTTTTCCGCTTTGTCGGGGGGTTCTTTTTTTGCAAATAAACGGATTATCGCCTCCGCATCACGTTTCATTGCCGCTCGTTTTGTAGTTGTACGAGTGGCGGAGTGGACGTAGCGGTTATTTTCCTCTGATAGTTTTCACAAATTCAACTATAACGAAAATTACAGTTAATACCGCGAAAAATATTGTTACGTACTTAAAATACGGCAATAAGATTTTAAGAAACTTGAACATATCCGATATACTTTCAAGCGTGATATTTATCACCATTGAAATTAACATCAGAATTCCGTTTCCTGCGATTGCAAACATATCTAAACACCGAACCGCTATTAGAGCTATAAATAACACTACTATAATTATAACTCCGTATATCCAAAACGCTTCAAGCGAAACATTTAAAGTTTCGTCGTTTATAGGCTTTCCGCTGCCTGTTTGCTTGTTGTCTATCGTGCCTAAATTATAGGTTATGCCGTCGGTCTCAAACTTTAATCTGAGTATCGTTACGTCGCCGACAAGCGTCAAATCTTCTTCATATACCGAGCCGAACGTTCCGGGCAAAACGGCTTTTGTATATGCCGTTTCAGTAAAGCGTAACAGCCATTTTTTGCCTTTTAACGCTTGCTTGCCCTCGTCTGTTATCTTGTTCGCTAACGTTACGTCGATAATTGCACCGGAATAAAGGTTTTGCGTTAAATCGTTCTCTTTTAAAAACTGCTCAACGGTTTCAATTCTGTCCCATTTATAAGTCCCTGCGAATAAACCGCCGCCGTTGTGTTCTACTTTATCGGTATATTTCAGATACGCGTATTTGTCTGATTTGTTCCCGAACTTCTTTTTCGAATAGCTTTGCGCGGTATAATAGACGTCGGCTTCCAATAATTTTTCAATACGCTTGTCAGTATTGAACGCAACGAAATGACTGTCGCAAGCGCCTTTTCCGGGATAAAATTTATAACCGTCCGAATAACGCACCAACCCGACAAATTTGTCTGTTATCGTTATCGTTTCGATTTCAACGACGGCAACGTAGGGCTTGCCGTTAATCGTCGAAAAGCAGTACTGCTTGCCTACTTCGAAGTTTACTTCCGTAACCTTGTTGTCGTGGTCGGCTTGCTTGTCGATCGTTTCGTCAAACGGTCTGTATATTGAGCTTATCGCGTAGTACCTTGTTTCTTCCGATAAAACTTCGAAATTCATAACGGCGTATTTAAAGAAAACGCCGCTTGAATTACAGAGCTTTAATTTATAGTTCTTGAAGTTGATTTCGTCGTTCTTCGAAGTGGAAATATTAATCGAAGATGCCGAAAGATTTTTAGCTTGTCCGCTCGGCTGATATACGTATATAAACAATTCCTTGCCCGTGCTTTCGGCAAGCTGTATTATCTGCAAGCCGTAGTCGTTAGATTTTTCGGGATAATAGCTTTCTTTGAAGTTGTCGTCCTTTTTCAAATCGTCTAACACGTTTGAATATGTAACAATATCGGCAAGAGCGACGGGGGCAGAGAACCCACACGTCGCCAACACCAAAATTATTAAAGCGATTATCGCTATTACCTTATTTTTTATCTTTGTCATATTTATACCCTGCATTCGCAAGCGGCGTTTGCCGCCTCGATAAATTTTCTTTTGGCGTCGGGCAGTTTACCCGACCTAACGATTATTTTATATCCGAATCGTAGATACCGTATTTCGTATTCGATTTTACCGTTATTGCAATAACGCCGTAAAATAGCAGTGCAACCGTATTTCTTAAACAGTCGGCGGAAAGGTTGACCTAATACGCTAACTTCTTTATTGTAAAAGTAAATAAAATTCTGTACGTAATTTTTTTGCTTCGTCTTGTCAGGGTGTGCGTTTATGTACTTTATTGCTGCAAGCAAATCGTTAATTACCCTTTCTAAATATTCATTCTGCATTGTTCAGTCCTCCGCTAATAGTTTCCTTTTTTTGCTGATACTTTTTTTGCATATAAACACTGTTATTTGCACGTTGCTGCTTATAATCAAGCCGTTCCTTTGCCGTCATATTTTCAAGCTTTGCCTTTGTTTCGGCTCGCTGTCCTTTAAGTCCTAATTTGTTTTTTAAATATTCGATTTCTTCACGCTGTTGCTTGTTTTCTATTTTCAGGTTGTCTCGCTCTTCAAGCTCGTTTGTAATGTCTATCGACAGCCCCCAGCAAAGCCCGGCAATGTGCTTTAACCTGTTGCGCAGCTCTTGCAAATTCAGCGGCTCCTTGCTTATCTGATTTGTTATTTCTTCGAAAACTGCTTTGCGTTCGCGTAACGCCTTTGTGCCTCTATCCGTCATTTTTTGCGCCTCCGATAATTATTTTAATTACTATTTCAAATGCCGGCGCGTCCGTATTTGTCGGCGTTTCGTTGGGCATTTCAACCGCCGTTTCGTCGCATCTGTCTAAGCCCAACGCGCGCTCGATTGCTTCAACGTTTTGTATTCGGGGATATGTAACATAACCCAAAAATATACTTTTAACTGTCGTAAGAGGTACGCCTGATAATTTGCTGATATCTTTATACTTTAACTGTAATTTCTTTTTGCGCTGTTTCCATAATTGCAAATTCATTATTTCGCCTCCTTGCCGTTTATAAGCTCGTCCACGGTAACGCTAAAATACTTTGCCATTTTTAAAACGGTTTCAACGTCGGGCGTTATGATGTCCCTTTCATAGCCGGACAACGCATACTGCGTGATATCCAAAGCGGCGCATAGGTCAAGCTGCGTTAAGCTGTGCCTCAGGCGCAGAGCTTTGATATTCTCGCCGAAGGGCGGAACGTTAAGCGACGGCGCGTCTGCATTTAATTGCCTGTCGATTACTGCAAGCGTTTTTTCAACGTTTGTTACGTGGGCTTTTAAAAGTTCGATTGATTTTGTCAAGGTTTCGTTCATAATTTACTCCTTTATCTGATTATCCAAATTTTTTATTACCGTGTTTAAAAATTCGTCGGCAATCAGCAATTCAACGCCGAATTGCCGTTTTGCCGCCGCTTGTGCGTCGCTTTCCGTTCCCTGCCTGTAAATGGGCGCAGAGGGCGTATATTTGCCTGTTTTTGCGTTTCTGTATGCGACAACGCCTATCTGAATAATACTTTTCATTTTGTCCTTTAATAAAGCCTCTCACGGCGCAACGTGAGAGGCTCCTTTTATAACCGGAAGCGTTACCGCCACCGAATTATTGACCGTCTTTCAACCCTTGCGCGGATTGTATAAACCACCATATTTAATGGTTAGCAATAGAATACCACCATATTAAGTGGTTGTCAAGAGTTTTATTATAAAATATTTGTGTTTTTTAATGGTTTTTGTTAAAATATGAAAAAGGAGACTAAATTATGGATTTGAATTTATGGAAAAATAAAAAGAAAGAACTAAAACTTACTAATCAAGATATAGCAAATAATGCACAATTACCATTAAGAACAGTAGAACAAATTATGTGTGGGAAAGTAAAAAATCCTCGAATTGACACAGTTGAAGCTATCGAGAAAGTTTTAGGTTTAAATCAATTTCGTGGTTGGACGCCCGAGGAAAAAGCCGCCGGCGTTGGCAGACGTGCAATTTATCTCTCCGACGAAGAGTATGACTGGCTTGAAATCCGGAGCGAAATTTTAAGAGTGAAGGGCGAAGATTATTTAAATACTTTAACTAATATGCTCGAAGCCATAACGAAGGATGAAAATAATCAGGTGAAAAAATGAACGTTGTAATTTACGCAAGATACAGTTCCGCAGCTCAGTCCGAACAGAGCATAGAGGGACAACTGAGAGTATGCCGGGAATACGCCGAAAGAAATAATTATACTGTAATTCGGGAGTATATCGACCGCGCTATGACGGGGACTAACGACTGCCGCCCGAATTTTTTGCAAATGATAGAGGACGCGCAGAAGAAACAGTTTGATTATATAATCTGTTACAAGCTTGATCGCTTTTCACGCAACCACTATGACAGCGTATTTTATAAGCATAAGCTGCAGCAATACGGCGTTCGGGTTCTGTCTGCAATGGAAGCCATAAGCGACACGCAAGAGGGGAAGCTTATCGAGGGCATACTTGAAATTATGGCGGAAATGTATTCAACCGATTTAAGTCAGAAGGTCAAAAGGGGGTTGAAGGAAAGCGCGCTTAAAGGCACGTTCACGGGCGGCAACATTTTATACGGGTATAAAGTAATCGATAAGAGGGTTGTTATAGACGAAGAGAAGGCGCCGGCAATACGGTATTTATTCAGCGAATACGCCGCCGGCAAGACGAAAAAGGCAATAATTGCAGAGCTCAACGCCAAAGGCTATAAAACGAACAGAGGCGGAAAAATCACGCTGAACGGATTTCAGAACGTTTTGAAGAACCGTAAATATATCGGCGAAAACGTTTTTAACGGAATCGTGTCCGAAAACAGCTATCCGGCTATTATAGACAAAGAATTATTTGACCGTGTACAGATGCGTTTAAAAGAAAGGGCTTTCGCTCCGGGAAGAGCAAAAGCCAAAGTTGAATATTTATTGAGCGGTAAAGCTTTTTGCGGCCACTGCGGCTCGCAGCTCGTCGGCATAAGCGGAACGTCCAAAACGGGCGATAAGCATTGTTATTACGCTTGCGCTAAAAGGTATAAAACGCACGACTGCAACAAGAGTAATATTAAAAAGGAAGAGCTTGAAAATTTTGTCGTTGAAAGAACGCTTGAACATGTGCTTAAACCCGAATGCGCAGACCGTATCGCCGATTTAGTCGTGGCGGAGTATCAGAACTCGTTAAACGGCGCAAAAATAAAGGAATACGAGCGTCGCCTTAAACAGATAGACAAAGAGCTTGACGCTTGCGCCGACGTGATGCTCAAAGCTACAAGCGCGGCAATGCTGGAACGTGTTGACGGTAAAGCGAAGGATCTTGAAACGGAAAAAGCCGACGTACAAAGTGAACTGTCTAAATTGCGACTTGCCGTGAGCCTGAAACACACAAAGCAAGATATTTTGCAGTGGCTGAGCATATTTACCGAAGGAGAGCATCAGAGCTTAGATTTTCGGCGCAGACTGATTAATTTATTTGTAAATGCCGTTTTCGTCTTTGACGATAAAAACGTTTTGTTTTACAACATCATAGACGAAACGCCGGTTGACTTCGAGGAAATGCTTGCGGCAATAGAAAACCTTTCCGAAAGTGCCGACGGCGCAGAGGCGGAGTGTTCTAATTTTAAATGCAGCAGTCCGCCAAAGTCATATAATCCGAACCATAATGAAAGTTATAGGTTCGTTTTATTT
>CAMUNT010000030.1 GCA_947090365.1 uncultured Clostridia bacterium | reverse complement strand
CTCGATTCTATGGCGTTTGTGGACGGGTTTTATTATAAGCCGAAAATTGACTACAAAACTTTAAAAGAGCATTCGGAAGGCGTAATTTGTCTTTCCGCGTGTCTTGCCGGCGGAATACCGAGAAGACTTCTTTCGGGTGATTACGAGGGCGCGAAAGAGCTTGCTCTGTTTTTTAAAGATATTTTCAAAGACGATTTCTATATCGAAATCCAGGACCATGGAATTGAAGATGAAAAGCGCGTTTTACCGCTTTTAATTAAGCTTGCAAACGAAATCGGAGTCGAGCTTGTCGCAACCAACGACGTGCATTATCTTAAAAAAGAAGATGCGGAAATGCAGGACGTTTTAATGTGTATTCAGATGAAGAAACAGCTTGACGATCCGAAGAGATTGAAGTTTGACACAAAAGAGTTCTATTTCAAGTCGGGCGATGAAATGGCAGAGCTGTTTAAAAACGTTCCCAAAGCGATTTCAAACACGCGTGCCATTGCAGACAAGGTTACCGAACCTGCGTTTAAGCTGGATAAAAAAGGCGAACCCGTAAGGGATACTTCGCTTATTCCCACGTATACTCCTCCGGACGGAAGCTCGGCAGAGCAGTATTTACGAAAGTTGACGGGAGCGGGGCTTATAAAAAGATACGGTAATCCGACTTCGCGTGAGCTTGACAGGGCGGAATACGAGCTTGGTATAATCTGCGGAATGGGTTACGCTGATTATTATCTTGTTGTCTGGGACTTTATTAACTGGTCTAAGGAGAACGGAATACCGGTAGGCCCCGGAAGAGGCTCGGGCGTAAGCTCGATAGTCGCATATGCAATAGGAATAACGGACGTTGAACCGTTGCAGTACGATCTGCTGTTTGAGCGTTTTTTGAATCCCGACCGCGTTTCGATGCCCGACTTCGATATTGACTTCTGTACAGACAGGCGCGAAGAGGCTATAGATTACGTTCGTCGTAAGTATGGAAAGGAAAACGTTTGCCAGATTGTCACTTTCGGAACTATGGCGGCAAAAAACTCCATTAAAGACGTCGGAAGAGTTATGCGCGTACCCTATTCCGAAACCGACAGATTAACTAAGATAATGGACGGCAAAACTTCTATCGGCGATTTGCTCGGCCGAAGAATAGAGGACGCCAAAAAGAAATTTGAAACGGAAACCGACGAGGACAAGAAGGCAGATCTTGAAAATAAGCTGAATGAGCTTAAAGCGGCAAGAAACGGTGAATTTTGCGAAATTTATGAAACCGACGATACGCTTCGGCGCGTAATCGATATGGCTTTGAAAATTGAGGGAATGCCACGCCAAACAGGTATTCACGCGGCGGGCGTAGTTATCTGCCAGAAGCGAATTGCCGATAATGTACCGCTTTCACGCAACGGTGAAGATATTACAACGCAATATGTTGCAAAGGAAATCGAGTCGCTCGGAATGTTAAAAATGGACTTTCTTGCGCTCGTTACTCTGACGGATATAAAAAAATGCCTTGATTATATTCGTGAAAATTATAATAAAGAGATAGATTTCAACAAAATAGGTTATAATGATGCCGGCGCGTATTCACTCATTTCCGACGGAGATACTGACGGGGTGTTCCAGCTCGAAGCTGGGGGTATGAAGCGGTTCATGAAAACGCTTAAACCCGACTGTCTCGAAGACCTTATAGCGGGGGTTTCGCTGTACCGTCCCGGACCTATGAAATTTATTGATTCGTTCTGCAACCGAAAGCATGGAATTGAAAATATTTCTTACGACTGCGAGGCGGAAGAAAAGATTTTAAAGGTTACTTACGGTATACCTGTTTATCAGGAACAGGTTATGCAGATTTTCCAGTTCCTTGCAGGTTTTTCTCTCGGTGAAGCTGACCTTGTAAGGCGTGCAATGGGTAAAAAAGATAAAAAGACTCTTATGGCGCAAAAGGATAAATTTATTTACGGCGGAGTCAGTGACATAAACGGCAGTACAATCGACGGCTGTGTGAAAAACGGCATTTCCGAAGAGGTTGCAAATAAAATATTTGCTGATATGGAAGGGTTTGCTTCTTATGCGTTCAATAAATCGCACGCCGCCGCGTATGCGGTTCTTGCATACCAGACAGCCTGGCTTAAAAGATATTACTGTAAAGAATTTATCTGTGCGCTTTTAAACAACAGATTAAGCAAAATAGAAGAAATAACGAAGTACGTTATCTATTTAAAAGAAAAAGGGTTTAAGGTTTTACCGCCTGACATCAACAAGAGTAAAACGGCGTTTACGGTTGAAAACGACGGCGTGCGTTTCGGTTTGTCGGCGTTAAAGGGTGCAGGGCAGGCGGTAATCGATGAGATTATCGAAGAAAGAAACAAGAACGGAGATTTCAAAAGCTTTCCCGACTTTATATCAAGATGTATCGACGGACTTAATTCAAGACTTGTAGAAGGTTTGATATTTGCGGGTGCATTCGATGAAATGGGGATCAGCCGTTCAAGGCTTGCATTAGTGTACGAACAGCTTTGCAGTCGTGCAAAGGCAATAAGCAAGCAAAAGAACAGCGCACAGATGAGCTTATTCGGCGATGTTATCGAGGAAGATAATCTTGACGTAACCTATCCTGACGTGCCCGAATACGAGTTGAGTGAAAAGCTCTCCAAAGAAAAGCAGGTGTTGGGCGTTTACGTAAGCGGTCACCCTTTTGAAAAATATATAAACGCCTTTCCCGATTGCACTTTCGATTGCTCTGCTTTTGACGATTACGTGGAAGATGAGGATGGGACGCGCACTTATAACCGCATTTTCGATGGAATGCATATTACTATGGCTGGCATAATCGCATCGTACAGACGTACAACGACAAAAAGAACGGGTAGCTTTATGGCATTCATTACTTTGGAAGACGTTTACGGCAGTATAGATTGCGTATGTTTCCCTACCGTTTACGAAAAGTTTAAAAGTGAAATCGCAAACGATAAAATTGTTAAAGTGAAGGGTAAGCTTGACGTCGATGCGGAAAAGGGAACTTCATTGATAGTTGACGAAATCATTCCTTTGGAAACGGAATCCAAAAAACCGACTGCTATAAAAACGGCAGATAATCGTCCGGTACTTTGGCTTAACGCAAAAAAACTTGACGACGAAACCTTTGACGAATTTGTGAATATGCTTTCAAATTACGAAGGTGATACGATTTGTAAAATTGTCAGGGGCAACGAGCGATATTTACTGCCTTCCGGCGTTAATTACTGTCGCGGTCTTTTAGCCGAGCTCTGTTCGTTTATAGATCTTGCCGATATAAAGTACGTTGACAATAATTAGCGAATTATTTAACAATCAGAATTGTCGTAAAATCAGCAATAAAACTGTTGTAATTTTATTTCGTCTGTGATATAATAAAGACTGGGAATGATGAGCTTTGTTCTGCGCTGTAAAAGGGGACGGCGTGGGCGTTGTATTCAAGCGGAGGAATTTATGAAAAGAATAGGCTTGTTGACCAGCGGAGGCGATGCACCCGGCATGAACGCATGTATGAGGGCGGTAGTTCGTACTGCCATATACTACGGCATGGAAGTTTACGGAATTCAGCGCGGTTATCAGGGACTTATCGACGACGATATGGTTCAGATGGAAATGCGTTCGGTTTCCGATATTGTTCAGAGGGGCGGAACAAAACTCAGAACTGCAAGATGTCTTGAAATGCTTACGAAAGCAGGGCAGCAGAAAGCGGTAAAAACTCTTGAAACACGCGGTATAGAAGGACTTGTAGTTATCGGAGGCGACGGTTCGTTCAGAGGAGCAAAATGCCTCACGGAAGGCTACGGTATACCTACGATAGGTATTCCCGGCACCATCGACAACGATTTGGAGTATACAGATTATACACTCGGCTTCGACACTGCGGTTAATACCTGTATCGACGTCATAAACAAGCTTCGCGACACGATGACGTCCCACGAAAGAATTTCAGTCGTGGAGGTTATGGGCAGGCGTTGTGGCGATATTGCGCTTTATGCGGGAATTGCAAGCGGTGCCGAGATAATCGTCGTACCCGAGGTCGTATTTGATCTTGACGATATAGTTATGAAAATAAACCGTTCGAGGGCAAACGGAAAGCACTCGAATATCATAGTCGTTGCAGAAGGCGTATGCACAGCGGAAGAGTTTGCTAAACGGCTTCAATCCGTAACGACTTATTCCGTTCGTCCTACGGCAATAGGTCATATTCAGCGCGGAGGTTCGCCTTCTATGGCTGACAGAATGCTTGCCGCCCAGTTCGGTAATAAGGCGGTAAGACTTTTAAAGGACGGCATAGGTAACAGAGTAGTCGGTATTCATAAAAATGAAATTATCGATATGGATATTATCGAAGCCGTCAGCATGAAGAAGAAGTTTAATTACGAACTGTACGAAACACTTCAAATGATTTCAATGTAATTTAAAAAGCCGTTTTATTAAACGGCTTTTTGTTTTGAGTTCCGAAAGGGGGATTTAAATGATTTTAACCGTTTGCCTGAATCCAATCATCGACGTTAATATGGAGGTTGACAGCTTAAACGTCGGCAAAGCAAACAGAATAATAAGCAAAAAAACGTTTTATACGGGAAATGCAATCAATATTTCCATAGGTCTTGCGCATTTGAATGCACAGGTTTTTGCAACGGGCTTTATGTACGAAGATAACGGTACGCAATTCGAACACGAGCTTCACCGCGAGGGAGTATCGTACAGGTTTGTATGGAGCAAAGGCAGGGTCGGCGAAAATTATAAAATAGTCGATCGCCGTTCTATGCTGACTGAATTAAGCGACGCAAGTACTGAAATAACCGAGGCAAAGCAGAACGATTTGATTAAGCTTATTTCAAAGTACTCGGCAAAATGCGAAGGCGTAGTTGTTTCGGGTTCGTTGCCTAAGGGAATGACGGCCGACTATTACGGAAAGATATTATCTGCAGTGCCGTCTTCCGTAACGAAGATAGTGGACGCAGACGGTGAGAGGTTGGTGCAAGCTTTGAAATTCGGTGTAAAACTTGTAAAACCCAATCTCGACGAGCTTGAAAGAACGCTGAAAAGAAAACTTAAATCCAGAGAAGATATGCTGGACGGTTGTCGCAAAATTATAGATATGGGTGCCGAATATGTACTTCTGTCACTCGGTAAACAGGGCGCAATTATAACGGACGGCACCAAAAATTATCATTGCAAAAGTATAAACGTTGCAATGAATTCAACCATAGGTGCGGGCGGGGGAATGGTTGCCTGCGCAACGCACGCGCTTTTAAAGGGCGGGGCGTTGCAGGATATTCTGCGTTGCGGAGTTGCGGGCGGTACCGCGGCGGTTACTTCTCCTGACAGTATATCCTTTGTAAAAAGTAAATACGAGGAAATACTTTCTTCGCTTTCAGTCGAAGAAATATGACGATATTACTTGAAATTTTCAGAAATATTATGTATAATTGAATGGATAAACAGGAGAAAACAGATATGTGGGATAACGTTACGCCGTTACAGCTTTTAAAATCAATGCCTAAGGTTCTTGAAAAGGAGCACCTGGCGATACTGCAGAATCTTTTCGGGGCGGATAAATACAAAAATCAGATAGTCAGCGGTGAGGGAGATTTGTGCGGTCAATATGCGCCGTTTTGCAACGAATGTGACAAGAGTAATGAATTCCCTTGTGCGATAGCCTACGTCAATTTTATGAAGGCGCAGGGAATGGATATTGAAATTGCTTCTGACGGCGAACCTTTTGAAAATACAATTGAAGATAATACTGAAAATTTCGATGATGATGTCGCTTCCGCTGCCGATAATGAAACCGTCGGTGATGTTATTGAAGATAGCGAAGAAAAAACCGAAAAAGTCAAAATCAGAATAGCAATCGCGCGGAAAAAGACGTTATTATAGAAATTAATTGGAAGTACGCTTCGGTACTTCCATTTTTTGTCGTCTGAATGCGTAATGCGAAAGTCAGAAAAATGTGCTTGCAATTTTATGCGTAAAATTACTAAAAGGGAGGTGGGTGTATGAGTTATGAAGAATATAAAGCCGTAATAATAGGTGCAGGGCCCGCAGGACTTTCAGTTGCCCTAAATCTTTTAGATTACGGAATAAAAAGCATTCTCGTTATCGAACGCTTTAAATTTCCGAGATTCAAGTGCTGTGCAGGATATATTACAGAAAAGACTAGATCAGAATATAAAAGACTCGGGCTTGATATTGATAAATGCAATTATTCTTTAATAAAAGATTTCAGTATTTGTTATAAATATAAGCAGAAACTTAAAATAACTAATAAGTTTTTGTACACTAACCGGAATATTGACAGGGTAGAGCTTGATTACGCATTATTTGAACTTGCAAAATCAAAATCAATAGAAATCACAGAGGGCGTAAAAATAGCGGAGCATCGGCTTGAAGAAAACGGGTTGATTTTATCCGACGGCAGAATGATCAGATATGGTAATTTAATATTCGCAGACGGAACTGCAGGCTTCGGCAGTAAATATCAAAAAACAAAAAAGAGAAATATAGCTATGCAGATGACTTTTTCCGACGGGAGAAAAGAGTCCATCTGTATTCATTTCGGAAAAACTAAGAGGGGTTACGGTTGGGTAAGCGCTTATAACGGCATTGTAAATGTGGGTTTGACCGACGTCTATAATCCCGAAATCAATTATAAAAAAGTGTTTGCCGAGTTTTTAGACGAATTGAATATCGAAGCGGATTTGGCCGGTCTTAAAGGCGCTTTTACACCGATAGGAATAAACCAACCTATAATGAACGGAAACGTTTATTTTGTAGGCGATGCGGTAGGTGCGTGTGACCCTTTGACTTTATCGGGACTGAGGTACGGGCTGAAAAGCGGTGAAAGGTGTGCAAAGGCAATCGGCGATGGAAAAACACGAATTTATGTAGCGTATATTAAGGGATTGAAATTCAAATTCAACTTTATGAAAGTTTTAATGAAAATATTTTACTGTAAACCTATAAGTTTTTTTGGGTTTAACGTATTTTGCCGACTGTTCGGCAAGACAGTTTCAAAGGTATTCAATAACTTTTTTGTCAATAAAAAATGAAATCTTCAATTAACATTGTATGTAAATTGAACCAAAGCAACTACATTATTGCTAATATACAACTAACGTCATTAAATTGTTTACTTTCTCAATTTTGTCGGTTTTATGATAACCTAAATTTTCGTATAGATGACAATTAGACGTTTCTTGTAAAATTGTTTCTAATTCCCAGCCGAAAATCCATGAAATTTTTCGACTTGCAAAATAGGCGCTAATGAAAAACTTGAAAATTGACTATTACGCAGGCATCTTATTAGAGGTATTACGAAAATATATGAAAAGCACCCTTTAAGAGTGCTTTTAGTCAGAAAATAGGTTTTTATGTATAAATATTTTTAGGGGTACATTTGGGGTAATGTATAAACATTGAATATTTTATGAATAAATACATTGAATTAATAGAAAAACGGGGCTAAATATACATTTATGCCCCGTTTATTGGTTGAGGTGACGGGACTTGAACCCACGACCTTCTGGTCCCTAACCAGACGC
>CAMUNT010000029.1 GCA_947090365.1 uncultured Clostridia bacterium | reverse complement strand
TTTCGGCTCGCTGTCCTTTAAGTCCTAATTTGTTTTTTAAATATTCGATTTCTTCGCGCTGTTGTTTGTTTTCTATCTTCAGATTATCGCGCTCTTTAAGCTCGTTTGAAATGTCTATTGACAGCCCCCAGCATAAGCCTGCAATGTGCTTTAACCTGTTTCGCAGTTCTTCAAGCGTTAAAGGCTCTTTGCTTATCTGATTTACTATTTCGTCGAATACCGCTTTGCGTTCCCGTAACGCCTTTGTGCCTCTATCTGCCATTGTCTGCACCTCGTAAAAGCTTGTCAACGGTGATGCCGAAATACTTCGCCATTTTTAAAACGGTTTCAACGTCGGGCGCTATTATGTCGCGCTCGTAGCCAGATAAAGCATATTGTGAAATATCAAGTTCTGCGCACAGTTCAAATTGTGTCAAATTGTGCTGTCGGCGTAGCGTCTTGATATTCTCGCCGAAGGGCGGAATTGTCAACGGTGCTCTGTCTGAGTTAATCTGCCTGTCGATTACTTCAAGCGTTTTGACTGCGTTTGTTACCTGAACTTTTAAAAGTTCGATTGATTTTGTTAAATTGTCCGTCATAGTTTCTCCTTAAAAATATGTCTTTTAATATTTTTTAATCATTATAATATTAAATTAAACATTTGTCAAATAAAAATGTCAACAAAAATTGCGTTTTACATATTTTTTTTGTACAATAAACAAGAGGTGAAATTATGACAATTGAAGATATTAAAAAATTTATGAAAAACAATGGAATAACACAAATTGAACTTGCAGAAAAATCTGGTGTCCCTCTGCAAACCTTGCGAGGTATTTTTTGTGGCAGAACGCCGAATCCGCGTATTGACACAATGAGCGCCATTGAAAACGCCCTCGGTTTAGGTATTACACCAGAAGAGCGAGCCGCAGGAGCTTCAGAAACAATTAAAAAAAGCATTACGCCAATTGAAGAGGAAATGCTTTACCTTTTCCGCGAATTAGGATATAAGCGCGGAGAAGACGCGCAACGCGCTATAATTACCGTTATTGAAAAAATGCTGTAAATTAAATTTTTGAACCCGGGTTCAAAAATCTGTAACTAAAATATTGCAATTTTTAAATTCAGTGTTATTCTATACCCGACAAAATTTATTTCGGAGGAATAATACTTGGATTATCAGAATTTGTTTACGCTTGCAAGCAAGCTTATAATCGCCACAACCACCGGCGACGAAAAGGAACTGCAACGCATTTCCGAAGAAATCGCCGACGAACTACAACAAGGGAAACCGGGCGAAGCTTCGCCCGCTCTCTACGAGGACAAAACAGGCTTTTTGAATTTCACTAACAAGGAGATTTCAAAAATGCCGAAAGCATTCAGACACACATTTATAGCCGAAGGTAAAGTTATTTGCTACCGTAAACGCAAGCGCGGAAAAGTTTCTTGCAGTTACGAGGCACGTTACCGCCGACATGGTTATAATATTTCAATTTCAGCAATTAACCTTATAGACTTAAAACGCAGATTTATTGAAGCTTTGCACGCCGTCGAAAGCGGAACGCCGGATTTAAAAACACCGACGAATTTCAACGAATTTGCGCTATATTGGTTCAACAACTTCCACAAGCGGAAAGTTTCCGAAAAAACGTTCGACCACGATATAAAGCTTTATAACCGACATATAAAAGAGAATTTCGGGAAATTGTCAACGCGAACCGTCAACGCGGTTGCTTTGCAGTCATTCCTTGATAAATTCGAGGATAGACCGAAAACGGCGCAAGACTTGTATTCGATTTTAAATCAGATTTTCGACTGCGCAGTAAAACATGGACTTATAAGTTTAAATCCGTTGGGTATGTGTTTCCGCATTCAGTATCAAAAAGAACATGGCACGTTAATTACAAAGGACGAAGAACGCAAGCTGTTTAATACCTATAAAGCTACGGAATGGGAATTGCCGTTCGCAGTAGTGCTTTATACGGGACTTCGGCCAGACGAATATTTGACCGCCACAATAGACGGAAATTTTATCAAGGCTAAGAACAGCAAGCACGGCAAAAAAAGCGAAACAGTCTATAAACGTATCCCGATAACTCCGATGCTGCGCCCATACTTGCAAAACGTTACAGAACTGAATATGCCGAAACCGCGCGTACTTAACAATCGATTTAAAAAAGTGTTGCCTAATCATAAGCTTTACGATATGCGGACAACGTTTCAAACCCGATGCAGTGAATGCGGTATAGCTGAGAACGCAATAGGCGTATTTATGGGCAACTCTATCGGAAAGCTGAAAGACGCCTACACCGATTTTTCAGAAGATTACCTTTTAAAAGAGGGCGAAAAGCTGAAATATTAATCGGCCCCCGAAATTGCCCCCAATTATTACATAATAAGAACGTTTAAAACCCCTAACAGTAAAGAAAATGCCCGATTTTAGGCATAAATCAGGCGCTTTTCAGGTTGAAATACGGGTTCAAATCCCGTCGCCTCAACCATAAAAAGCAGGACAACTGTTGTTGCCCTGCTTTTTATTTCTTTGTTAGGCAATACGGGATTTGAGGGGAGGCAAGCAAAACACAGTTTTGCGCAGTTCGACGGGTTCTACCGTCGAATAAACAGTCCTGTGGACTGTTTACTGTGCGCGCCGCTCAAGGCGCAAATCCCGTAAGGCTTGCGCCTTCGATACGACTGCCTCAACCATAAAACGGAGAGTGGGTTTTTCCACTCTCCGTTTTATTTCCCGGATACCGCCGTCTTTGTAAAATTTCCAAACTTTTCCTATCCGAAAAATCCATAAATATCCTTTGTCGAAAAGTGTCCATAATGTTGACAAATAACAAAATATGTGATAAAATAAACCCGATATAATGCGGGAAGGCTTTTTATCCTACGGATAAAACCCCCTCGTACGGCGTTCCGCCGTACGTAAGAGCTTATCGGCAATAAAAACCCGACCCCGAAATTTATGGAGGATTTTGAATGAAAAAATGGACAAAAGTACTGTCGTCGTTCGTCGTTGCTACGGTAATGAGTACGGGTTTGGCGGCAGTAGCGGGCTGTGACAGCTGCGACGGCGATAACGGCGGGCATCAGCACAGCTATACCTGGGTTGACAACGGCGACGGTACGCATACCGGTACTTGCGGCGTAGACGGCTGTGACGCGCCTGAAATTAAGAACGAAGCGCACGCTTGGGACGCGGACGACACTTGCGGAAAGTGCGACGCGGTAAAAACTCCAGAGCCCGTAGGCAAGGTAACCGTTACGTTCAACACCAACGGCGGAACCGCAGTTGCGGCCCAGACGATCGATAAGGGCGGTAAAGTAACCGCGGTTACGACCACGAAAACGGGTTACACGTTCGAGGGTTGGTATGAAAAAGCCGACCTCAGCGGATCTCCCGTTAATCTGGCAACAAAGACCTTTGACGCGGACGTAACCCTTCACGCAAAGTGGAAGGAAGAGGGCGGAACCGTTACCCCCGATACCGAGTTTACGGTAACGTTCGACCTTGACGGCGGTGAAGGCGAGTTCCCTGCAATAAAGGTAAAGAACGGCGGTAAGGTGACCAAACCCGCAACCGAACCCACCAAACAGAACTTCGTATTCGTTGGCTGGGTTGACGAGTTAAACATTGACTTTGATTTCGAAAACACACCTGTAAACTCCGATATAACTATTAAGGCTAAGTGGAGGGCGGAATCTCAGTTCGATAAGCTTTCGGCCCGCGAAGATAATCTCATTTCCGAAGATTTCTCAACTAAGACCAAGGACGATATAGGCGTTCACGGCGGAGTTTACGGCAATAAGGGTATCTACGTTGACGTTGACAAAGCTTACGACGTAGCGGGCGGCGCTCTTACGATAGGCGCTGAAAGCGGTGGCGGTAATATCGGCGCGATAGTAGATTTCGGTATCGTTTCGGGAACTGTGGAGGGCTATTTCGAGTTCACGATGAAAGGTAACCCTCCCGGCACAAGCAACCCCGCGTACAACAACGTAAACTTCTACAATCAGGGAAGCAAAGTCGTTGAAATTATGGCTATGAGTACCGGTAGTTTCAGGTTCACAATCAACGGTACGGTAGTTGAAGCCGACACCGCAGTTCCTTGTGTGCCCGATGCGGTTAACGGTGTTGAATTTAAGTTCGATTTATCCGCTAAAACTTTAACGTTGAAAATTAACGGCAAAGCCGTGTTTACCGACAAGGCTGACGTAACCGACGCAATTACGGGCTTCACCGTTATGACTTCCAACAGCGGTAAACGTCCCAACACGATTGATAATATCGCAGTCTGCGGAACGGCCGTTTCGCTTGCTGATTACAAGACGGCTCTTGCAGGCAAGCTTGACGCTAAATTCACGAAAATGACCGAAGGCGAGGGAGCTACCCACGCAGGCGACGATGCAAAGGCAGACCTTACCGTTGCGCTCAATGGCGGTAAAGGTGCGATAAACGCAGAAACCGTAACCGACCACGTTATGGCTTACGATGCTTATAACGGCGCGGTTAAGGCAATGGACCTCGTTGCTGGCGACGTACAGCAGGGCGCTTTTAAGTGGATTAACGCAAACTATCCCGCAGCCGACTACACGCAGAATAAAGCTGCTTACGACAAGGCTCTTAAAGCGGTCGTTGACGAAACCGACCCCGCAAAGCTCACCGTTCCCGGTGAGGGAGTTGAAGCGGGTGAAACTCTCAAAGCGTTTATTACTGCAATGGAAGGCATTAAAGGTGACCAGACTCTCTTCGAAGAATATGCCCAGGCAAGATTTGAAGCTCTTTTAAAGGAATTTAATTATGATAATTATAAGATAAATTCAGAAGAATATATGGCAGCTATGCAGCTTGGAGATGACTCGATTTTCGAAAACGTAAAAGACTACGACAGCTATGCAGATGCAATTGCGACAATTGACAGGGTAATCGAAACTAAGCGCACCGCTTTGGAGGCAATCGACGACGATGCAACTATGATTGCTAAGCAAGCGGCTTTGGCTAAGGCGGACTTCGACGCAAAGGTTGCCGAACTTCTCGCCGATGTTACCGATGAAGCTGTTATTGAAGCAATTAACGTCGCAAAAGACGCGGTTACCGCCGAAATACTTGCAGAAGGTGTTCTGGAAGGCGACTTCACTAACAGTGAAAGCGCAGAATACTACGTAACCTTTATTTCCGCGGCAAAGGATTCGGCAATTGCGAAAATTCGGGAACAGCTTGAAATTGCAGGTCTGACACTCGAACAGGCAATAGAAAAGGTTAACGGAGATTTCGAAGCTCACAAGACGGCACAGCTTGCAAAAGTTAAAGACGCCACATTTGCGGAAGAGCTTAAAAATCACGAAAATGCTCCCGTACTTGATTTGGCCGAGTGCGACACTGCGGCAAAGGTTCTTGCAAAATATAACGAAACCTTGACCGTTTACGACACTTGGCTTACAGTTCAGCTTGAAGAAAAAACTTACACCGTTTCCGTTAACGGAACCGTTATTGAAGGTTTAACCGTTATTTACGGCGAAGCGCTCGACGTTACGGCTATCGGCGATCCCTTCGGTGATAACGAAATGATCGACCCCGACGACGGCAACCTGTACGCAGACGCTGAGTTCACTGCAAAATACGAAGCGTCCGCAGTTTACGGCAACGTCGAAGTATTTTTCAGGACGGTTTCGGCTGTAAAGTTTAACGACGTGCATTCTTTCGACTGGTCGAAGATTGACAAAACAACTGCTGACAAGGCCGCGTTACTTTCTTTAACCGGCGTAAATGAGTTTATTAGGCCTATTATTTACGAAAGTAAAGATCAACAAGGTAACCCTACCAATACAAGCAGAGTACAGTATCGTACGGATACCGATGCAGGTTTAGTATCCGGATACAGCGGTGGCATAATTCAGTGCGTGGCAAATTCTGATACACCCGATGCATTCACCGTTACGTTAAGCGGTACCGGCACGTTTGCAGTAGCTGTCCGCGGTGGCGGTAATACAACTTATACGACTTTCTATCTGAAAGACAGTAAGGGCAACAAGCTTGTTGCAAAGTATAATGCAAAGGCTGAAAATTCTGATTTCTCGGAAGCGGATAATGTTTATACTATGTATTCCAAAACTTATCAGGTATACACGTTTGACATTGCAGAAAGCGGTGCCTATACGTTCTGTGTAACTAACGGAACTTGCCGTATCGGCTCGTTGGTTGTTACCGATAATTACAAGGCACCTGCTGTTGTTGCAACCGGAATAGATATCACAAAGGACGGCGCCCCCGTTACGGAGAAAGTAACTATCGAGGGTAAGTCGCTTCAACTTGGATATGCGCTTACTTCTGAAAACGGTACAGAGCCTAACGACGTAGATTTATCCACGTTAGCTTGGAGCGTTGTTACGGGAAATGAAGCTGTATCCGTTGATGAAAACGGTTTAGTTACCGTTATCGGCGCGGGTTCCGCTCAGATTAAAGTATCCGTAACGAAGCGCGACGGTACGACGGTTCTTGAAAAAACCGTTAATGTAAAAGTAGAGGAAAAATCCGCAACGGCAATCACTCTCGATCACGAAGCGTTATCACTCTTTGTCAATGACGATTTTGAACTTAACGCAACACCGAACGGAACTCAGTACACGGGTATTACCTGGACGGTAATCTGTGAAGATGGCGTAGTGGCTACCGATATGACCGATTTCGAAGGTGACGACACATACGGTCGCGGTTCTGCTCTTAAAGAGGGAACGTTCACTATCAGGGCAAGCCTTGACGGTACGGACGCTTATGCAGAGTGTGTTGTAACTGTATCGGTTAAGACGGCTGTAACTTATACCTATACTCACGGCGATAAAGCAGACGGGTCAACAGTATGGAATAAAAATTCAGCAGGTTCAAATACAACGGCAGACGGGGTTGCGGGTACGAAAATTGATGCTGCTCATCCTTTGACGTTAACGTTGTCCGGTAGTGCAAAAAAAGCTACTATCGATATGAAAGGCTTCACAACTTCAACCAGTAACGCTATGGCGTATGTTCAGATTATTTTAAAGGATGCGGCAGGTAACGTAGTTAAAACTATAAGCGGTACTACTCCTACGGGTAAAGCGTTAGGTGATTTTACGTTTGACGGCAAAACGACCCTTGAAATAACTTCCGAAACTGCTTTTGCAACCATTGAGATAGCTCACGACGGAAACACCTATTCCGGTAAACATTTCAGCATTACTTCATTGACGGTCACTGCAGAGTAATTTGAACTGTACAAACAGAAGATATAATCAAACCAAAAAAAGAAGTCCTGCGGGACTTCTTTTTTTGACTTTCTGCATTTTACTGCCCAACCGCTAATCCCTGAACCGTCCCTCAAACCTTCCCCTTGGGGGAAGGGGGACCGCTTGCGGTGGATGAGGTGTTTCTCATAAGCAAACACAAAATTAAAATTATCATATTTATTGGCAAGCTACTTTTTTAATCCCTGAACATTACAAGGAAGACTAATTAAATATACAGTAACAAAAAAAGAAGCCCTTCGGGGCTTCTTTTTTTGACTTTTTGCATTTTTCGGGTTATAATAAATATATGACTATACATCACGATAAGCTTGCCTACGGCAAGCTTGCCCCGAATATGGAAGAATTAAGCGAAGAAGAAATATTAAAAATGCTTGAAGCTTTAACGGATGAAGAGGAGGAAAACCCTGTCGAAAACTCTTCAAAAAATAATGACGGTAAATAAAAAATTTATAATAAAATTCTTTTGAAATTACTTGACAAAAATTTACGGTTATATTATTATAATTAAGCGTTAATGATTTAAGGGCCTTTAGCTCAGTTGGTTAGAGCGGTCGGCTCATAACCGATTGGTCC
>CAMUNT010000028.1 GCA_947090365.1 uncultured Clostridia bacterium | reverse complement strand
CGGGGCAGGAAAACGCTTTCATAACGAAATAGGGAATTGAAAACGTAAGCGCTGATTCGCAGAGGCACACCAAAATAAGCGCGACGAATTTAACGGGGCTGGTTGCCATATGAGTGAACGCAGATTTAAAATCGTCTACCGTTTTAAGCGCGCGTTCGGTGGCTTTGTCAACGTTTTTGACTATTTTCATTTTTGCGCCGAGCTTTATGAAGCCCGCCGTCAGCTTGTGCATAAATTTCGGAAGGACGAGGAACAAAAGCACGAATATAGGCACAATTAAATTGACCGCAATGCCTATCCAACCCGTAATTTTTAAAAGATTTCCTCCGCTCACGTTATCCAGCACGCCCTGCACCGCGCCCGCAATCATAAGCGCCGCGCCGAGCGCTATCCAGCACAGAATACTGAAAACGTACTTTATAAGCACGATAGCCGACGAGTTACCGCCGTTTATTCCCTTAGTGCTGAGATAATATATCTGCATAGGCTGTCCGCCGGTGGAAAAGGGGGTTACGGCGTCGTAATACCTTCCTATAAAGTTCGTCTTTGCAGAGGTCACTATGCGGAATTTACCCGTAACGGTCTTTGAAATGATGCTGAATTTGGCAATATCCAACGCCATTATGCCCAGAAAAACGGCCAGAAGCACGACGCAGAACAGCGGACTTGCCCCTCTGATTACTTCGCCGAAGGTCGCGCCCGCGTCGTGGTCTATTTCCTTGACAACGCCGAACATCGACCAGATACCCGCCGCGATAACCGCAACGAGGAACACGTTCCATAAAATGCGCTTTAAACGCTTCCTTTTAGGCGGTTCCGAAACGGTGCCGCCTGCATTTTCCGTCGGCTGATCGCTCGCCTGACCGTCCTCCGTTGCCGTATTTTCCGTTTCAACCGGCAAAACGTCCGTACGATTATCTACGCCCGCTTCGGGCGGAGCGTTTTCGGCTTCGCACGTTTCCGCGGACGACGGCTCTTTATATTCGGTTGTCTGCGGTTTCTCTTTCTCTTCCAAAATACACCTTAATTATTATACTGTTAAACCCCGCACCACACTTAGCCGTTGCGCGGGATTTATATAAAATTATTCGACTTTAATGCCCCAGCACCTTGCTTTTTTGGAAAGCTCGGAGTCAAAATACTTCCAGAGACTTTGCACGCGGTAATTTTCTTCAAGCTGGGGACCCGCTTCCAGCTTGGTTGCGCCAAGCTTGCAGATACCTTCGAGGCAGTGGTTTATTATTATAGCTGGAATGCCGTGACCCTGATGCTCGGGCAGAATACCGATACTCAGAAGGTCGATTGTTTTGGGGTTTTTCATTGCGCGTAAATACGGAATAAGCCCGCGGGGGAATACGCGCCCTCTGCCCTTTTGCATAACCTCCTTCATTGACGGTATGCAGTAACCGAACGCAACCATCTTGCCGTCCTTCATAACGAGGGTGGCAAGCTCGGGAATACAGACGGAAAGCAGAGTTTTGGAAAAGCGCACCTTCTGCTTTTCGTTAATGGGGCTGGTGCCGTACAGATTTTCAAAGGCTTTATCCAATACGCCCAGCGCTTCCACTACATATTCCTTCATTCTCTTTTTATCGTGTTTAAAATAGTACGCTACGTCCAAAATTTCGTATCCGTACCTATTCATTACCGAATCGCTGAGTTTTTTGAGCTTTTCGATAGGCTGTTTGGGGGGCGTTATGGTGTAGCAGTGCCAGTCAACCACTTTGTACGCGCCCAGCCTTTCCATATGGTCGACGTAGTACGAGTGATTGTAAATTTCTATATAGTTGCTGTCCTTGTCGAAGCCTTCTATAAGCATACCCTCTTCGTTGAGGTCGGAAAAGCTCATAGGTCCTATAATTTCGGTCATACCCAGCTCGCGCGCCCAATCGAAAAGCTTGCCGAACAGCGCCTTAGTTACCTCGAAATCGTCGATAACGTCAAAACGCGTAAAACGAAGCTGCTTATAGCCGAATTTTTCGTTTACTCCGCGGTGCCAGATACCCGCGATACGGCCCGCGATCTTACCGTCCTTGTAAGCTAAAAACATACGGCAGTCGGCAAAGCGGAAAGCGTCGTTGGTTTCAGGGTCGAATTCCGCAAATTCGTCGGCGTAAAGATTACAGCACGCGTGCGGATTATCTCTGTATAAATCGATTACAAACTTGAAGAATTTCTTTTTATCTCTTTTAGTCGAAATTTCTTTTACTGTTATCATAGTTTAATACTCTTCCTGCGTTAAATATTATTCAAAGCGAGCTGTTACAAAAAAAAGCTCTATAAAATAATACTCTTTATTCCCGTAAATGTCAAGTTAAACTATGACAAATGATTACAAATGTACTTAAACACGGCAACGCAAAAAAAACGGCGGATTGTCCGCCGTTTTAAATTTATTTATTTTTCTTTTTGCTCTTTTCCTGTTCGAACTGAACGTCTATATCCTCTTTGCTCTTGGGTTTGATAACGAGAAGAAGAATTATAGCAATCAACGAAACGCCCGCAACTGACAGAAGAATTACCGATGCAATATTGTTCTGAAGCCATTCGCTGTCGCCCTGCAAAGCCTTCGCTTCTTCCGAAGCAACTACCGCAAGCGAGCAGGTTACGGGCTTGACGTTATAAGCCGTATCCGTTACTTCCGCCCTGATATAGTAGAACGCGTTGCCGTCCTGCGGGACAAAGCTGGTTGACGTCGAGCTCCACTGATAGTCCTTGAACTCCTCGTAGTCCTCGTCGTTTTCGGTAACTTCCTTGATTTCCTTGAAATATTTACGCGTTTCGCTACCCTCGAAAAGCCCGTCCATCTTTTCGATAAACTGCTCGTAGGTGAAGGTAGCGCCGTTATTATCGTTAAAGTACTGGGCGCGGTTGAAAAGGAACAGTCTGTACTTCGTCTGATAGCTGTTTTCAACGCCGTTGATTTCAAACGATGCCGAGGTATACTCGTTACCGACGTAAGCAGTGCTTTGCTTGCCCGGAGTTTCCTTGAAATGAACGCCCTTATAGTTGACCTTGAAGTGGAACCAGGGCAGGTAATCGTGCCTTTCCTCGTCCTCGAAAATCTCCCAGATTTCGCCCGTCTTGAACTCGACTCGCTCGCCGTTTTCGTCAATATAGTACATATCGTTGCTCGCGGTGTCGGTTGCGTACAGCGTGAACCAGCAGCTGTCCGCACGTGTGATATTTATTGAAAGATTGTTAGTAGAAAGCGAAGAATTCTGTGATTTGTTACTGCCGTAGTAGTAATAAATGCTTATCTTCATATTGGAATAAGCCGTTGCATTGTCGGCAAACAGCTCTTCCGCGGAGGGAAGATAGAAATAGCTTAACGAGCCCGCCGATAGGTCCTTTGCCGCCTCGTCGACCTTAGCCTGATAGCTTTTCAGAATTTCGTTATCGGAAGCAAAGGTCTTGTTGCCCGCGCCGTAGTTATAGGTAACACCGTCGTCGTCGTTGCCTACCGCGATAAAATCGCTGTCCTTGATTTTAAGCTTGTGCTCGTCGTCGAGATACCAGTCGAAGAAAACGTAGCTTTCCGCACCGTTCGAGGTGGTGTCAAGCACCTTTGCGTATACCTTAACCGCCATATCGACGTTTAAGTTTTGGGCAAAACCGTTAAGGTCATTGCCCGTAGGCTTATAGAATACCGTATCGGAATCGAGCAGGGTATCCGCCTTTACTTCGTTAAATCTGCCCGTCTTGTCGGAGGTTGCCGTATCTTTGTAATCGTCGAAATTGACGTCGTCCTTCTTATAATCGTCAACCGAAAGCTGGTAGTAATACAGCGTCGTGCTGGGCGAAGAACGGATAACGTCTATCGCCTGATATTCGAATTTGACCGAACCGCCCACGTTGAGGTAAGAAATTTCTTTGTTCAGGCAGATTACCGCGGGGGTATCGTCCGTTACGGTTCCGCCGGTATAAAATTCACCGCTATCGTCCTCTGTCGCGCTTTTTTCGTTAATGAGGAAGCTTTGATTGTTCAGCGAATATAAAACCATCTGTGCGGCTTTTCTTTCGCCGTCCTGTTCTTCCTCTGCGGGAAATTCCGCACCGAACATCAGAGGATATACGGGCTTAGTCGAAGACGAAGAATATTTGGCGTAGTTTCCGCCGATGTTTTTCATTATTCCGGTAACGCGGGTTGCGCCGCTTTCTACGGTTACGCCGTATTCGCCGCCCGCAAGCGTTTCGGGAAACTCCTCTTTTTCGGTGAAGCTTATGCTGATTTTATCGGGTGAAAGATGGGCAACCGCTTTATCCGCGCCGGCGTCGGGCGTAGCGTCCTTATCGTCGGTTATAATAACGTTTACGCTTTGCCCGTCCTCACTGGGGAAGAACATAATATAGTTTACGGTTTTGCTGTCCTCGGTCTTGAAGTACTGCTGTGATTCGAAGGTTATTACGAACTTTTCGAAATTAAGGTTTCTGAACCCGATTTCCATATTGAAAAGACCGTGTTCGGGCTCGTGGGTAATAACCGTAACCTGTCCGTCTTCGTTTTTCTCTTCGTCGGGAAGCTTGGACCACCAGCTGTAAGCAAGGTTTTTTCTGTACGAAACGACGTCCTCGTTATCGCCGAAAGTAAACATCGTGTACTGCTTGTTATCATCGTCGGGATTTGTCACCACGACGTTGGCACCCGTTGCCGTAAATACGTTTGTACCGCTTATGCTGACTGTGCCCGCCGCATCTGCTGTTTTAGTAAAATTAACGGCAAAAAACGCCGTAACCGAAAATATAAACGTGATTACGAGCGCAAATATCGTAAATTTGAATTTCGTCTGTTTCATAGTGAACTCCGAGTTTTTTCCAATATATCTAATTTATTCTACAATAATTAAAAGCGGTTGTCAAACCAAAATAGAAGCAATTGATAAATTTATTGACGTTGAAGGATATCTTCGGCGATGCCGTTTATATCGAAGCCGCTCCATATTCCGTCCTCGGGCGGAAGCGCGATAAACCGCATAGCCTCGCCCGTAACGGGGTGCGTCAGCCTCAGCGAATACGCCCAAAGCGCAAGCTTGCCCTTTTTCGCCTTTTCACCGCCGTAGCGCATATCGCCGTAAACGGGAGTATTGAGAGACGAAAACTGCACGCGTATCTGGTGTGTTCTGCCTGTGTGAAGATTAACCTCCGCAAGCGAAAGCCCGTCCCTTTCCCCCTTGATTTCGTAGTCGAGTGCGGCGTATTTCGCCCCCTCCTCCGTCTGCGTGCACACGTAGACGGTATTGTTTATCGAATTTTTACGGAGGTAATTTTCCAGAACCGCCTTCTTTTTATTCGGCGTTCCGCAAAGCACTGCAAAGTACCTCTTTTCAAACCCGCCCGTACGCATAGCCTCGGACATTCTCGAAGCCGCCTTGGAGGTTTTGGCGAAAACCATAACTCCGCCCGTAGGCCTGTCGAGCCTGTGTATAAGCCCCGCGTACGCGTTACCCGGCTTATTGTAAGTGACCTTCAGATAATTTTTAACGCAGTCCAAAAGGTTGCCGTCACCGCTTTCGTCGGGACAGCAAGGCAAATTCTGCGGTTTTAATACCACGATTATATGATTATCCTCGTGTAAAATTATCAAATCTTCTTCTTTCATTGTTATAAGTTACCCCGATTAAACGTTTAAATTCGGAAAGCATTTGGAAAGCAGACGCGTGAAAGACAAGGCAAGCGAGCATTTTTGACGGGGAGTTTACAATGAAGTAAATGACCCGAAAAAAGCGGAGCTTAACGCAGTATTTCACGATGTATGCTTTTCAAACGCCCTTAAATAAACCGCTGGCGCCGCAGGGAAGATTTATCCCCTCTTCGGTAGGTATGCCCACCTCGTACGCTTCGACCGTTCCGTTAAAATGCTTTAAAGTCAGCGTTAAAATATTTTTCAGAACCTCTGGTTGAAGCCCCGTAGTATAGCTGTTGATAAGAAAGAACAGCGGTTTTTCGCATAAAAGATTTGCGCAGTCCTTTACGAAATCAAACAGGTTTTCTTCGATTTTCCAGGTTTCGCCGTTGGGCCCTCTGCCGTAACTGGGCGGGTCCATAATTATCGCGTCGTACTTATTGCCCCTGCGCTTTTCGCGGGCGACGAACTTCATACAGTCGTCGATAATGTAGCGTATTCCGCTTTCTATACCCGAAAGGCGTGCGTTTTCGCCCGCGCGCTCAACCATCCCCTTGGCGGAATCGACGTGGGTTACCAGCGCGCCGGACTTGGCGCAGGCAACCGAAGCTCCGCCCGTATAGGCGAAAAGGTTTAACACCTTTACCTCTCTGCCCTCAGCCTTTGCTTTTGAAATGATTTCGCGCATAGCGTTCCAGTTTACGGCCTGCTCGGGAAAAAGTCCCGTATGCTTGAAGCCCATAGGTTTGATTTTGAATTTCAAGTCGCGGTAGGAAATTTCCCATTCGGCGGGGAACCTTGCGCGGATTTCCCAACCGCCCCCGCCTTTTTCACTGCGCTTATAGACGGCGTGAATACCATTTTTGCCGAAGAGGTTGTCCCCCTTCCAGATAACCTGCGGGTCGGGGCGGAGAAGCACGACGTCCTTCCAGCGTTCAAGCTTCATTCCCTCCGAGGTTGCTATTATTTTGTAATCCTGCCAATCGTCAACCGTCTTCATACGGAAAAATTATAACAACATTGTCGCATTTTGTAAAGTGAAATTACGCCTTTTAATCAAACATACATTCCGCCGTAAGGCGCACTCCCGTTTTTACGCCCAATCTGAAATAAGCTTCCTCATATATAACGTGCGCATCCGATTCAAGGTCTTCGTATTTTTTCATTAACCCCTTCTGCTCTTTTGAAAGCGTTTCGAACAATTTATCGTATACCTTTTGCTTTAAAGCGGTCAATTCCTTATATTCGGCATAATTCATACTGTCGTTCACAAGCCTATGTATTCCGCATTTGTTTATAAGCAAATCGATTATAGAACGTTCCATTTTTACCTCTTTTTGTTTTTTATAATTAAACCACACGCAAAACGTGTATGTCAAGCATTTTACACGCTATTCGTGTATAATTTAAATATGAGCTTCGCAGAAAATTTAAAAGCGTCATTGATAAACAATAATATATCACAAAATCAATTAGCTAAACAATTAGGAACAACCCAACAAACCGTAAGCAGATGGGTTAACGGAATTAACGAACCTGACCTGACTACATTTACTAAAATTTGCAAAATATTAAACGAAACTCCTAATTCCCTTTTAGGTACAGAAAATTAAACGGTGAACGGAATGAAATTTTTCTAAATCTGTTGACTTTTAGTGCATAATTGCGTATAATGGTAGTAAGAAAGTAGGAAAATCACACTTGCGGAGGTTTAAAAGATGTTAGCAGAGCTGAGAGGAAAATCACAGATTACGATACCGAAAGAGATAGTTGCAAGCCTTGGATTGACCGAGGGCGACAAGCTTGAAATTTACGAAAAAGACGGGCTGATATGCCTTATGCCCGTTACCGTCTACCCGAAGAAATACGTAGACGAGCTGCATCGTGAAATCAACGGCTTGAAGTCCGATATAAAAAGCGGAAAGAAGCCTGTGTTTGACAGCATTGACTCTTTATTCGATAAGTTGGAGAGTAATTGATGTCATTTCGCATTACTTATACAGACAGATTTCAGAAACACTATAAGGCTTTGAACTAAACAGATAAAAAACAGCTTAGAAATAAGCTGAATATTCTTTCGGAAAATCCCATTCACCCCTCTCTTCGCACGAAGCGGATACAGGGAACGGACGATTTGTTTGAATGCAGTGTAAATATGGATATACGCATTATCTGGTTAAATGCATCATAAATTCTCTACAAATACCACAAGACGGAATTATATTACCATC
>CAMUNT010000027.1 GCA_947090365.1 uncultured Clostridia bacterium | reverse complement strand
CTAAGGATCTTGTGGTTAACCCCATGCAGGTTCAACTCCTGTCGAGTGCACCATAGCGGATATGTTTGAATATTTAATTCGGATATATCCGCTTTTACTTTTACAAAAAATAAGCGCTATTTTTTGAGGAATTATATGAGCGAACTATTGAAATTTGCAGGCAGAGACGAATTCAGAAGGTGGCTTAACGCGCATTGCCTTTCAAGTGACGGGGTATGGATTTTATTCGGTAAAGCCGGCGGACCGAAAACTATAAAGGCAGGTGAAGCACTTGAAGAAGCTTTATGCTTTGGTTGGATCGACGGACAAATGCAAAGTGTTGACGATAAAACTTATAAAAAATATTTTTCTTTGCGGCGACTTAACAGTAAATGGTCGAATAAAAATAAAGAATTGGTCAAAAAGCTTGAAGAAAACGGATTAATGACTGAATTCGGCAAAAAGAAGATAGAAGAAGCTAAAATTAACGGACAATGGAATGCAGAGAATACTTTATCGGTAATAACTGACGACCAAATTTACTACTTATCTAAGCTTTTGGAAAAGTATGAACCCGCATTCACAAATTTTCAAGCTATGCCGCTGTCCGTAAAGAAAACCTATACGCGGGCTTACTTTGACGCAAAGACAGGTTTAGGTAAAGAAAAGCGAATCGCTTGGATGGTGGACAGATTGAACAGAAATCTGAAACCTATGTGACTGTGTGTATTCGTTAAAAAAGAACCCGAAATGAACCGTTACAGTTCATTTCGGGTTCTTTTGTGGTTATGTCATAAAACCTAAATTGTATAAATAAATTAGATTATGACCTTGTCCTTTTTACCTAGTGATATTCAAAATGCTTTGTCGCATTTGAATTTCAATTATTTATCCGAAATTCGCTTGCGCAGGGGACAACCTGTAATTATTGAGTACAGGGGAGAATATAAGTATATAAATGCGTTCGGGATAGCGGACAGGGCGACCAATTTAATAACGGTCAAAGAGATCGAGCCGATTATAATGGCGGCAACAAACGGTTGCATATATAACTATACCGAACAGATGAAAAGCGGGTTTATTACCGTCGGGCATGGCATAAGAATAGGAATTGCAGGTGAGTACGTTACCCAAAACGGTGAAGTAAATACGATAAAGGATATAACCTCGCTGAATATCCGTATTCCTCATAATATAGTCGGATGTGCCGATTTTATCGTCAAAAACATACTTTTAAGCGGTTTGCATAGTACTATGCTATACTCAAAACCGGGACTTGGTAAAACTACGATGCTCAGGGACATAGCTTTAAGTCTCAGCAGAATGCAAAAATACAATATTCTGATATTCGACGAGAGGAACGAAATTTCGGCAACCTCGGGCATTAACGGTTATGATTTGGGTGATAGGGTCGACGTCGTTCGTTGCTATGAAAAAAAGAGCGCTATTGCAAGCGCGATCAGAGCAATGAAACCGCAGGTCATTATAACCGACGAATTGTACGGCGACGGAGATATTTCTTCCGTACAGTTTGCGGTCGCTTGCGATATAACAGTTATAGCGTCCTCGCATATAGTAAACAGAGAATTACTGCAAAAAATGCCGTTCGAGTTTTTCGTTCAGCTTACGGGTATAGGCGAAAATCCCATTATATATGATAAAGATTTTAATACTGTTGGCTGTAACAGCCCTGATAACTTCAATAGGAACTTTTCTGTCGGCAAATAAGAAGAAGCGTATGCAGATTTTTTCCGAACTGTATGAATTTAACGAGCAATTGATTTTAACGTTGAAATTTACAAGGGCGTCAATAGAAAAAATAGCCGAGCCTTATAAGTATGTACCGGATATTTTAAACGGAAAAGATTTGCTATCCGGCGAAGAGGGACAATTTTTAAAGGATTATATACTTAATTTGGGAAAAACAGACGCACTGTCGCAGGTTGATTATCTTAACGAGCGTAAATCGATATTAAAAAAATATAAGGACGAAAGCTTCGCCGAATATAAAAAATACAGTTCACTTTATGTGAAAATATTTTTTCTAATCGGTGTAATGGCGGCGGTATTGCTTGCGTAATGGATATAAGTATAATTTTTAAAATTGCCATAGTAGGAATAATAGTAACAATTATCTGTCAGGTTCTGAAAAAATCCGACAGGGACGATATTGCAACGATTGTCAGCTTAGTCGGATTGATTATCGTGCTTACGGTAGTAATTTCAATGATTGCCGACCTGTTTACGCAAATCAGGCAGCTGTTCGATATTTTCTGATGCTCATTCTGAAGCTTTGCATAATCGCGGCTATAACTGCCGTATGTGCGTTTATTCTCAAAAACAATAAATCCGAGCTTGTTCCGCTTTGCCTTATAGCGGGCGGAATTATTATGTTTTTGTATGCATTCGATTATCTTACGGAAAGTATCGAATTTATCCGCAACTTTACGGAAAGCGCTAATATCGACAACGAAATAGTAAGAATTATTTTTAAAATTATAGGTATAGGCTTTATGGTGGAAATTACGGCAAGTTCGATAAAAGATCTCGGCTTCGAAAGCATATCGGATAAACTTATCCTGTGCGGAAAAATAATAATTTTCGTCGTTTCCGTTCCGATACTTAACAGTACTTATAAAATTATCGTGTCGCTTATTAATCTGATATGAAAAAGAAAATTATTCTGCTAATAGTTCTCATTATTGCAGTAGTTGCGGTATTTGCCGTTTCCGGTACGGTCGCGTATGCTGAAGAAGGGGAAGAAAAAAAAGAGCTTAACGAGAATATCGACAAGCTCTTGGAGGATCTCGATTTATCCGAACTGCAAAAATATCTTGACGATAACGAAGGTAGTTTTCTTTTTCAATTCGGCAGTACCGCGAAGGAAATAGTCGAGTATCTTATTAAAGGTGATTTGAATACCGATTACAGCGGATATTTGAACGAGCTGTTATCGGTACTGTTCAAAAACGTAATTTCACTTATCCCCGCTTTTGCAACCGTTGTTGCGATTGCCCTGCTGTCGGCAATTGTCAGCTCTGCAGAGGGGAATATACTGGGGAAATCAACCTCGAAAATAGTGCATTTGTCGAGTTATTCGCTGATAATATTAATTATTACAGAAATTCTGTCGGGTGTTATATCCTACTGTATTGAAAGCATTGACCGCATAAGAAAACAAATCGAAATAATTACGCCGATACTTGCAACGCTGACGGTTTTAACCGGTGGGACAAGCTCGGCGGCTATTTATCAGCCGTCCGCAATTTTTCTTTCGGGAGGAGCGGTGGAGATAATAAGCGGTTTTATTTTTCCCGCCACGATAGCCGTTATAGTTCTCAACCTAATGTCAAAGCTCAATTCACAGATGTCTTTTTCGGGAGTTACCGCGCTTGTAAAAAGCATTATGAAGTGGGTAATAGGAATTACAGTTACCGTTTTCAGTATCTTTATAACTTTTCAAAGCTCTGCAACTTCGCTTTTTGACGGAATACTGTTTAAGGCAACGAAATACGTTGTAAGTAATTCCGTCCCTATAGTAGGTAATTTTTTGTCAAGCGGATTCGATATGCTGACGTCGGCGGGTCTATTGATAAAAAGCTCTGTCGGGCTGTGCGGATTGCTGTTATTGTTGTTTGAAATTATAGGTCCGATAATTCTTCTTGCATCGTTTTCGCTGATTTTAAAGTTCGTAGGCGCAATAGTTCAGCCGATAGGAGAAAAGACGCTGTTCGGTCTTTTATCAGACCTTTCAAAGGATATCGAATATTTTATTGCGGGACTTTTAACGGTTGCCTTTATGTATGCGCTTATTATAATGCTGATTATAAATTCAGCTAACAGTTTTATATGAAAATATATCTGCTTTCAGCTACGGCAGTAATTTTTCTGTCGGTTATTGTATCCCTTGTAATTCCGGAAGGCAAGCTTAATAAAACGATCGTGTTCGTTATGCGAATGGTGTGCATTGTCGTTCTTATACAGCCTGTAACCGGAATATTTAAGATTGACTCGAGTACATCCGATGCCCCGATGTACGATTACGTTTATATATGTAAGGTATATTCCGATAATCAGAGTGAACAGCTTGAAAAGGTATTACTTGAAAAATTCGAGGTAAACAGCAACTGTTTCGTGAACGTCGAGTATGAAAACAGAGAATTTAAGGTTACCGCTGTCAGCGTAGAGATAAGTCAGCAAAATGAAGAATTAATTAGTAACATTTATGAATATTTAGATGAGTTGAAATACATTAATGTAACTGTCAAAGCGATTGCATATAATTATTAATAAAATCAGCGGTTAAATATTGCAAAACATCTTCCTAACGTAATTTTTCCTTATTATAAACTGTACTGAAATTATTTAAAATAGTTTAATTTTTATGTATAATTTGTAAATCGGAAAAATATAAATATAACAGTATATGCGAAAAGTTATTGATTACGTGAAAAAGAATAAAAAAATAATCATAGTAGTCTTGCTTATTGCAATACTAATCGGTACCGTATATATAATCGACAAAGGAAAAGGTTCAAATACGTCCCCGACCGGTTCTAACTCCGCGAAGAGCGAAACGGAATTAAGGCTGAAAAGCATTTTAAGCAATATCGATGGGGTAGGCAGTACTGACGTAATGATTACGGAAAACGAAGGAGAAATAATCGGCGTCGTGATTGTTTGCGAAGGTGCGGATAATCTGATGACCAGAAGCAATATACTTAACGCCGTTTCCACGGTGCTGAACATTGATAAAAAAATTATAGCAATTTATTCATTGACCGTATAAGGAGAAATTTATGTCAAAAACCAAAAAAATTATCGTAATGTCATCACTCGTACTTTTGCTTGCAGTAACTGCGGTACTCAACGTAGTTCTTGCAAGAACCAGAACAGCCAGCGGAGATTCCGCAACGGTATCGGCAAATTACTTCACGACGTACCGCTCTGAAAGAACTACGACGAGAAGCGAAGAACTCGTTCAGTTAGACAGCGTTATCGCGCTCTTTGACGAAAACAGCGAAAAGTATATCGAAGCTGTTAAACTTAAAATGAAAATAGTTGAAATAATGGAAAAAGAGCTTGCACTTGAAACTATGATCAAATCTAAAGGCTTCTCAGACGCAGTAGTTTCAATCGGCGTAGATTCAGACAACGTAAACGTTTTCGTTAATTCAAACGAATTGGATATGACAACTGCACTTTCAATCTATAAATGCCTTATAGACGAAGCTTCGGTAGATCCGCTGAATATTATTATAATGCCCGTCTACTCACAAGTATAAAGTAGTTGCAAAATTAAAAATAAAGTGTTATACTAATGATAAGGAGAAAAATATGGCACATATAAGACATGATTCTTCGTCTGCGCAAAAAGGCAAAGTAGAATATAATTCTGGGATTGTCAGTGGGATAGTCGCATTGGCAATCAACGAAGTGGACGGAGTTTCGTTATTAAATACAAAAAACAGAGGAGTTAAGCTGAAATTCGAAAAGCAGGGTATCGTTGCCGATATCAGCGTAAAGGTTGATGCAAACTATAACGTACCGTCGTTAGCTTTCAGTATTCAGCAGTCAATAAAACACAACGTCGAGTCGATGACGAAGTATAAGGTATCAAAAGTTGACGTTCATATTCAGGACGTTGATTTCTCTGAAAATTCGGCATTGTAATATTACGTTATTCCCTTAAATTAGTTTTTAAGGGAATTTTGTATTTGGGAAGGTTAAATTTATGCGTACAAATGCAAGAGAGTCTGCTTTTAAAATTATATTTGCATCTCAGTTCAATGATGAAGTCGAGGATACGAAACGTTCGCTTATCAAGCTTGAAAAGCTTAACGATAATGATATTGCTTATCTGAACGGTATCGTTTCGTCGGTAAACGAAAATAAACCCGAACTTACTAAAATGATTGACGAACGGTCCCGTCTTTTTCCCGAATCCCGTCTTTTTCCCTCAGACAGGAGTATTCTTTTAATTGCTATCGCCGAAATACTGTACTTCGACGACATCCCTTCGGCTGTGTCGGTAAACGAAGCGGCAAATATTGCTTCAAAGTATTCTTCTGAAAAGAGCGCTACGTTCATAAGCGGAATATTATCGGAAATAATAAGGGAACAGTAAAATGTATAAACTTATTGACGGTAAAACGATAGCGAATTCAATCCGCACCGATCTTGCCGTAAAAATTGATGAATTTAAGAAAAATACGGGACGAAATATCGGGCTTGCGGTAGTTCTGGTAGGTGAAAATACCGCATCGCAAATATACGTACGCAATAAAATAAAGGCTTGCGAAGAGGTGGGAATAAAGTCATCTGCGTTTTATCTGCCAGAGAAGGCAACACAAAAGGAGCTTGAAGATCTTATTCTATCGCTCGCCGAAGATCAAAATATAAACGGAATACTCGTTCAGTTGCCTTTGCCTGCGCATTTATCGGACAAGGCTCTAAAACTAATACCGGACAGCAAAGATGTCGATGGATTTTCTGCGGACAATATAGGCAGGCTGTGCCTTAATACGCAGAGTACCGTTGCCTGTACGCCGTACGGTGTGATGAAGATGCTTGAATATGAAAATATCGAAATCAAAGGCAAAAACGCGGTAGTAGTAGGGCGGTCTAACATAGTCGGTAAACCTATGGCGATGTTGCTTTTGAACGCCGATGCAACGGTTACAGTTTGCCATAGCAAAACGAAAAATCTGAAAGAACAGTGCCGTCAAGCCGATATTTTAGTATCGGCAATCGGCAAGGCAAAATTTATAACTTCCGATATGGTGAAGGACGGCGCAGTTGTTATCGACGTGGGAATGAACAGAGATTGCGACGGAAAGCTTTGCGGTGACGTTGATTTTGATAACGTTAAAGAAAAATGCTCGTATATTACGCCAGTTCCCGGCGGAGTGGGCCCGATGACTATAACGATGCTAATGTATAATACGTATTTATCGGCTTTAAGGAGTTTGGATTGACGGAATTTAATATAAAGTACTCGGATTATCAGAAAATATTTGAAGAGCACCTTTCGAATTTTTGTGACAAACTTGTATGCGAACCTAACATTTTAAAAGAAAGTTTGATATACAGCCTGAAGCTTGGGGGGAAACGTATTCGTCCGGTTTTAATGCTTGCATTTGCGGATTTACTTGGACTTGACAAATCGGTTATGCTGAATTACGCGCTCGCTCTTGAGCTTATTCACACGTATTCGCTGGTACACGACGATTTGCCGGAAATGGATAACGACGATTACAGACGCGGAAAACCTTCCAACCATAAGGTTTTCGGAGTAGGGAATGCGGTACTTGCGGGTGACGGTCTGCTGAACACTGCATATTCCGTTTTATTCGGCGAATGCTTTAACGGCAACGAACACGTTTCCGCCTCGAAATATATCTGCGACTGTGCGGGAATAGGCGGGATGATTGCAGGTCAGTCTGCCGATTTATTTCACGAAAACGATAACGGCGTTGACGAAAATATTTTAAATTTCATACATCTGAATAAGACGGCTAAACTGATTATGGCAGCCTGCGTTCCTCCAAGTATTCTTTGCGGAGGTAAATATTATTCTGAAATTAAAACTTTTGCACGTGATTTAGGCTTCCTGTTTCAGCTAACGGACGACGTGCTCGACGTTGAGGGCAGTTTTGAAAGTATGGGCAAAAGCATAGGCAAGGACGGAATTGAAGGTAAGTATACCGCAGTTCGTCTATACGGGCTAAACGAATGCAAGCTTCGCGCAGACTTACTTTGCGACAACTGCGTTAAAATGCTTGAAGGGATTGCGGGTGATACGGAATTCTTAAAAAATACGGTTTATTTCGTCAGACAGAGGATTAATTAATTAATTTCTATTGACTTATTATTCTGTTTGTGTTATAATAATTATAACGATATAGTGGTGCAGTATTCTAGTCAATTTCTGTTGAACCGAAGGCGGGGGTAAAATACCGTCAAAGGGCATATCGATGAAGTTTCTGGTGTT
>CAMUNT010000026.1 GCA_947090365.1 uncultured Clostridia bacterium | reverse complement strand
GCGGAAACCGTTCACGCGGACGGCAGTATCATTCCCTTTGCGGAAATCCCTTTCTATAAGCACCAGATGAGAATAGCGCTGAGAAACAGCGGTGTTATCGCTGCGGAAAGCATAGAGGAGGCTATCGGCGCGGGCGACTATGCCGCGCTTGCAAAGGTACTTACTTCGATGACTCCCGACGAGGTTATAAACGAAATAAAGGCTTCGGGACTTCGCGGAAGGGGCGGTGCTGGCTTCCCTACGGGACTTAAATGGCAGTTTACCAAGGACGCGGAGGGCGATAAGAAATACGTTTGCTGTAACGCGGACGAGGGCGACCCCGGTGCGTTTATGGACCGTTCCATTCTCGAAGGCGACCCCCATACGGTGCTCGAAGCAATGACTATCGCAGGTTATGCCGTCGGCGCTCAGGAGGGTTATATCTACGTACGCGCGGAATATCCCATTGCAGTCGAAAGACTTGAAATAGCTATTGCCAGGGCAAGGGAAAAGGGCCTGCTCGGCAAAAATATTTTAGGAAGCGGTTTCAGCTTCGACATAAATTTAAGGCTTGGCGCGGGCGCGTTCGTCTGCGGAGAGGAAACCGCGCTTATGGCAAGTATAGAGGGCAGAAGGGGCGAACCCCGTCCCCGTCCTCCGTTCTCTGCGCAGTGCGGAATTTTCAAAAAGCCCACCGTTTTAAACAACGTAGAAACCTGGGCGAGTATTGCACCCATTATTTTAAACGGCGCGGAATGGTTCGCGTCAATCGGCACCGAAAAGAGCAAGGGCACCAAGGTGTTTGCGCTGGGCGGAAAAATCAACAACGTCGGACTCGTCGAGGTTCCTATGGGAACGAGTCTGAAAACGATAGTATACGATATTGGCGGGGGACTTCCCGACGGTAAAAAGTTCAAGGCGGCGCAGACGGGAGGCCCTTCGGGCGGATGTATTCCCGCAACGCATTTAAACGTTCCTATGGACTTCGATAATCTTACCGCAATCGGTTCTATGATGGGTTCTGGCGGACTTATCGTAATGGATGAAAATACCTGTATGGTCGACATTGCGAAATTCTATCTCGAATTTACCGCAGACGAAAGCTGCGGAAAATGTACGGCGTGCAGAATAGGTACGAAAAGACTTCTGGATATTCTCACCAAGATTACCGAAGGCAAAGGCGAGCCCGAGGACCTTGACAAGATTGCAGAGCTTTCCGAGCATATGAAAACCTCTTCGCTGTGCGCTCTCGGTCAGTCGGCTCCCAACCCGATACTTTCCACGATGAAGCATTTCGGCGACGAGTACATAAAGCACGTCTACTCCAAGCAGTGCCCCGCGGGGGTCTGCAAATCGCTTTTAAACTACGCCGTCAATCCCGACAAGTGCAAGGGCTGTACGCTGTGCAGGCGCAACTGTCCGGTCGGCGCAATTACGGGCGAAGTCAAGGCGGTTCACGAAATCGATACTAAAAAGTGCATAAAGTGCGGGCAGTGTATTGCGCATTGCAGGTTCGGCGCAATCGAAATCAAATAGGGGTGCAGGCTATGGTTAATTTAAAAATAAACGGTATTCCGGTAAGCGTTCCGGAAGGTTCTACTATATTGCAGGCGGCAAAGTCCGTCAACGTAAGAATTCCCACGCTGTGCTATTTAAAGGACGTTCAGTGCGTGGGCTCGTGCAGGCTCTGCCTCGTGGAAGCTACGGGCGCAAGGGGGCTTGTTACGGCTTGCACCTATCCCGTTTCGGAGGGAATGGAGGTGCGTACCAATACCCCCGCAATCAGAAAATCGAGAAAGACTACGATAGAGCTTATCTTATCTACCCATAAGAAAAAGTGTTTATCCTGCGTGCGCTCGATGAACTGCGAATTGCAGAAGCTCGCGCTCGAATACAACGCGGAAGAGGACAGATTCGGGACAGACCACGATTTGAAGCCTATCGACGATTTGTCGCCTTCCGTGGTAAGGGACAACAGCAAATGCGTAATGTGTACTCGGTGCGTTGCGGCCTGCACACAGCAGACCATCGGTGCAATCGGCCCCCGCGACAGGGGATACGCAAAGACTATAGGTTCGCCCTACGGCGTTTCGCTTGCGCACACGCCTTGCGTCAACTGCGGTCAGTGCGTGGTCGCCTGCCCCGTAGGCGCTCTCTATGAAAAAAGCAACGTTGCCGACGTCTGGGGTGCAATCGTCGACCCGACTAAAAAGGTCGTATTCTTCACAGCTCCGTCTGTGAGGGCGACGCTCGGCGAAGCGTTCGGCCTGCCCGTAGGCACCAATGTCGAGGGCAAAATGGTTTCGGCAATAAAACAGCTTGGAGACGTTAAATGCTTCAATATGGATATTACGGCAGACCTCACCATTATGGAAGAGGCAACCGAGCTTTTGCAAAGGCTTCAAAAGGGCGGAACGCTTCCTATGTTCACAAGCTGCTGTCCCGGTTGGGTAAAGTTTGCCGAGCATTATTATCCCGATTTTATACCCAATATTTCAACCTGCAAATCCCCGCAGGAGATGTTCTCGGCAGTGCTTAAAACCTACTACTGCGAGAAAAACGGCATAGACCCGAAGGATTTATTCGTGGTTTCGGTTATCCCCTGTACGGCAAAAAAATTCGAGGTTACCCGCGCCGAGCTCGGACACTTTACCGATGCGGCCATTACTACTCGCGAGCTTGCCAAAATGATTAAGGAAGCGGGTGTCGACTTCGTAAATATTCCCGACGGCGAGTTCGATACTCCTTTCGGAGAGGCGAGCGGTGCAGGCGCGATTTTCGGCGCAACGGGCGGGGTTATGGAGGCTGCGCTGAGAACAGCTTCGGCTAAGCTCGGCGGGAGTGGCGCTCCACTCGAATTTAAAGAGGTTCGCGGCACCGCGGGCGTCAAGGAAGCGGAGTACAGCGTGGGCGGAACTACTTTAAAGGTCGCGGTAGCAAGCGGGCTGGATAACGCAAGGCGCGTGCTCGAGGATATTAAAAGCGGTAAGAAAAATTACGCGTTCGTCGAAATTATGGCTTGCCCCGGCGGCTGTATAAACGGAGGCGGTCAGCCCTACGTTCACGACGAAACCAGAAACAGCATCGACTTGAAGGCGGTACGCGCTCAGGCTCTGTACGATTACGACAGGGATAAGAAGCTTCGCACCTCGCACGACAATCCCGCGGTTGAAACACTGTATAAGGAATTCTTCGAAGCGCCCAACAGCCACAAAGCACACGAACTTTTACATACCACTTATACCAAAAGAGAAAAATATTAACGATAACGAATATGCACCTCGGTTAAGAGGTGCATATATTTTTTAATTTATAGTTGCAATTGAGTGTGTTTTTTGTTAAAATTAAAGTATGGAGAGTTTAGGCGAAAAAATTTATAATCTGAGAACCGATTCGAATTTATCACAGGACAGTCTTGCTGAAAAGCTCCGCGTATCAAGGCAGACCGTATCAAGATGGGAAACGGATAGCTCAAAACCTACGAAAGTAAACATTAAAGGATTATGCGAGGTTTTTGGCGTTGATAAAAACTATTTTTCCGCGTACGTGGAATCAACTGCAACTGACGACGCAACGGCGAAATCGAATTCGCCGAGCAATAAGAAAAGTTGGATTTTACTTGCGGTTGTTTTTTCTGGTTTTTTAATATGCTGTATAGTGGCTTGCTGTGTTGCGGGTTACGCGTCTCTTAAGCCTTCATATATCAATGGGTTAAATAATGCCGTTGCCGGCAGATTTCGTTACATAGGAATAGCTTGTATAGTTGTAGGTGCGCTTGCGCTGATAACACTTATCGTATTGTTAATTTTTGTTATAAAAAACAAGAAAAAAAGAAAAAAATAATATAATTTTCAAATTGCAACACGCAGATGTTGCAGATGTTGCAGACAAATTCCGTTTTCTATTTTAAAATGTATACGTATAGAATAGCTAAAATAGTTCTGTACGTATATTTTTTTATATTTATAATGGAGAAGAAATTATGAAAAATATCTTTAAAGCAACAGTATCATTATGCGGAAGTGCCTTGATTGCAATTACCGGAAGTTTGGTATGTCTGAATATCTCTCACTGTGTAGCTCCGCAGAGGAAAATCATATGCCGGAAATAGTTACATATAACAATAATGAAAATAACATTATTTATAGTGGGTTTGCAATACCAACAAGCAGTGTATTAGATTATAATACTTATGCTAATTATAGTGTAAACTCCTTATTGTATAATACAACTTACGGCACTTGGAGTGATACGTTCAAAGCTTATAACTGCTATGCTTTTGTATTGGGGAAAAACACATGGAGCGAAATAGGTGATTTTTCAAATAATAAATTAAATTTCACGTTAGGTTATAATTGTAATGGCCCTTATATCATTTCGTTAAATAATTCTATAAATGAATTGGCAAATTACGTCAAACAAGATTTGAAGCATTTGGGATATGAATGTGTGAATGTAATGAAAAATTGGTTTCATGAACCGTATTCAATACAAAGATTGTTCTGCGTAAGGAAATCAAAAAATGATTTTCATTTTATGAAATACGACAATGGAGAATGGTTGCATAAACCCGGGAATACTTGGGTATTAAAATATAATAGTATTCCAAATGAAAATGATGATTGGATAGTTGAATATGCTTATCAAGAAAATGGCATTAAAAAATACGAGCGTCCCGCCGTTCATCCATACACGGGTGATATCTATTTCATAGCTTATTCTAATTCACATAATTATGATTCATATCAATACTATAATAAAAATGAACATTCAGTAATTTGTAATAATTGTAGCTCAACTTTGCGAATTGAGTCACATACATTTAAATTCTATAAACCCAAAGCAAAGATTTGTTCCGGATGCGGCTATATTTTATATGATAACGGCTTGGGACAGATTATTATGAAAGAGGATGACGAGAAAATATGAAATCGATAAAAAAAACAGGCGCATATATAATTGCCATATTTACATTCTTAATGTGTACATTGCTCGCGGCTTGCGGAAATAAAAATGCGGAAGTTTATAGCAGATATGAAATATATAGTCCTGCAAGCTTTCACCTTTATCCGTACGGCGTGCCGTTTTCTTATGGGATAGAGAATGCAACAATCGAAATGAGCAACCGTTCGGATATGGGAATGGTAGTCTTTGACGATTATAATGCCGTTCGGGATTACGAGAGTTATCCGTATTACAGCGAACCGGATGCGTCATACGGCGGAATAAAAAAATCAGCGTTTGAAAACCGACCCCTGTATTACGAAGGAAAACCCGTTTTTCAATGGCGTCCTGTTGACGGGTTTGCGCAAGAAAATACTGTCAATATCGAAGATTATATAACGTTTATAGCGCGTAAAGATAATAAGATAGTCGGATATGCGGTTATAAAAGTATGGACGGAGAGTGAATACGCTTACGGTAAAGTGATTGCCGATAAAGAGGTATCCGATATGAATGAAGAAGCCGTAAAAGAAAAAATAAGCAAAATTACAGACGGTAACAAAAAGTAAACGCAGTGTTTAAGCGGGCGGAAATTTTCCGCCCGCTTAATTGCAAAATTTTATTATAAAGTCGGCAAAAAGGTTGACAATATATTTATATTATGGTAAACTTCCGTTACACCCATCTTAGGGGGGTGTAATTTTTTTGTACGGAGTTTTCCAAAATGAAAGCATCAACAAGGGCTAAAATCACCTTCGAATGCACCGAGTGCAAGCGCAGAAATTATGACAGCTACAAGAATAAGCGTAACGATCCGGACAGGCTTACCATTTCAAAGTACTGCCCTTTCTGCAAAAAACACACCGAGCATAAGGAAACCAAATAAGGTTTACCTTAACTTCAAGTTGCAAAATTTACTGCAACAACTCACAAAAATCGTTACGGTTTTTTGTGAATTTATTAAGGAGTTATTATGGCACAGAAAAGCGATAATAAAGTCAAAAAGCCCAATTTATTCGTAAGAATAGGCAGAAAATTCAAGGAAACCTTTTCAGAGCTGAAAAGGGTAACCTGGCCCACCTTCCCCAAAGTAATAAAAGCAACCTGTGTGGTTTTGGTCGTCGTCGTTATCTTTACGGTAGTGGCAACGCTTATCAACTACGGCCTGCAGGAGCTGTTGGGGCTTATTACCAGCATTAAGGGTATGGAATAATGGTAGATATCGAAACTACGCCTTGCTGGTTTATTCTTCATACCTATTCCGGCTACGAGTCGATGGTAAAGGCTAACCTTGAAAGGCTTATTGAAAACAACAATTTGCAGGATAAGATTTTCGAAGTCAAAATACCTATGGAGCAGACTATCGAAGAGAAGAGCAACGGCAAGCGCAAGATTGTCGACAGGAAGCTTTTACCCTGCTACGTGTTTATTAAAATGATTTATTCCAACCAGCTTTGGTACTGGATAACCAACACGAGAGGCGTTACGGGCTTCGTTGGTCCTATGGGCAGACCTATTCCCTTAAAAGAGGACGAGATCCGCAAAATGGGGCTTGAAACCGTCGTTATCGAAGGCGAGTTCGCAGTTGGCGATAAGGTTCAGGTCGTCTCGGGTCCTCTCGAGGGCTTCGTCGGAAATATTGCAGAGCTTAACGACCTTGCCCAGAAAGCCAAAGTCAATATCGAAATGTTCGGCAGAAGCACCGACGTGGAAGTCGAATATCTGCAGATTAAAAAGGTTGACTAAACATCTGATAAAATAACTTACGGCGCAAGCAAAACCGCTTTTTTGCGCAGCGCAACCCAATTTGCGCAAACCTGCGCCTCAGTAGGTGAATTTGCGCGATTATAAGTTCGGAGAGCAATTCACAATCGCGCAAAGAGGGCAACGCCCTTAAATCACGAAATTTTTCGGGGTCACGAGTACCGAAAAATTTGTGAATGTGTTTATTTTGTGGGAGAGCGTTTTAAATTTTTCGCACTGATACGCTCGTCTTAACCACATGGAGGATATATTTTATGGCAAAGAAGATTACGGCTGTTGTCAAATTACAGCTTCCTGCCGGTAAAGCAACCCCCGCGCCTCCCGTAGGTTCTACGCTTGGCCCCCACGGTATCAACATACCCGGCTTTACCAAGGAATTCAATGCAAAAACCGCGCATCAGGCAGGACTTATCATTCCCTGTGTAGTAACCATTTATCAGGACAGAAGCTTCACTTTCGTTCTGAAAACACCCCCTACGCCCGTTCTTATTAAGAAGGCTCTGGGTCTGGAAACGGCAAGCGCACGTCCCAACAGGGATAAGGTCGGCAAGCTGACGAAAGCGCAGGCAGAAGAAATCGCAAAAACTAAAATGCCCGATTTAAACTGCTCCGATATGGAAGCGGCTGTAAGTATGGTAAAAGGAACCGCCCGTTCGATGGGCGTTACGGTGGAGGAATAATATGAAATTTGCTAAAAAGTACGCAGAAAGCATAGCATCCTACGACCGTTCCAAGTCCTACGACTTAAACGAGGCGGTTAAAACCGTTATCGATACGGCTAAGGCTAAATTCGACGAAACAATCGAGCTTCACGTTCGTTTGGGCGTTGACCCCAGACAGGCTGACCAGCAGGTCCGCGGAGTTATCGTTCTTCCCAACGGAACGGGTAAGCAGAAGAAAGTACTTGTAATCGCAAAGGGCGACAAGGCCGACGCGGCAACCGCGGCAGGCGCAGATTACGTCGGCGCGGAAGAAATGATTCAGAGAATTCAGAAGGACAACTGGTTCGACTTCGACGTTATGATTACTACTCCCGATATGATGGGCGTGGTAGGTAGAATAGGCCGTCTGTTAGGACCTAAGGGCTTAATGCCCAACCCCAAGTCGGGTACCGTTACTATGGACGTAGCAAAGGCGGTTCAGGAAGTTAAGGCAGGTAAAGTCGAATACCGTCTCGATAAAACGGCTATCATTCACTGCCCTATCGGCAAGAAGTCGTTCGGTGCGGAAAAGCTTACGGAAAACTTCAACGCTTTAATGGACGCTATCGTAAAGGCTAAGCCCGCCGCGGCAAAAGGTCAGTACGTTAAGTCAGTAACTTTGGCTTCGACTATGGGGCCCGGCGTAAAGGTAACCTACAACAAGGGTTAAAAACGCATATATACTTCGCAATACTGCGTTGCGCTGCGTTTTGCTAAGTCGTGTACCTCTTTGTACACTCCTGTCGCAAAGCCTCGCGCGCCTTGTCTTGCTTGCATCTCTGCGTTTTAACCGACTTACATTTTTAGGTTGAAAATCGTTTGACTTTATATAAAAACAACTGTATAATAACAAAGTAAATAATTTTTGTTTGCCATAGACAGCGGGTCGGTTTACCGTAAATCCTGCCGAGGTGAAGGAAAATAAGGTTAAATTTCATTTTGCTTTATAATTCCCTGTTACCTCTATGGCAACGGGGAATTCTTTTAAATATTTGAATGGAGGTATAAGATTTGTCGGCTAATTTTGAAGCAAAAAAAGTCGTCGTTGAAGAGATTGTAAACAAAATCAAAAACTCGAAATCGGTTGTTTTGGTTGATTACAATAAGCTTACCGTTGCGGAAGTTTCCGAGCTGAGAAACAAATGCAGGCAGGCTAACTGCGAGTACAAGGTTTACAAAAACACGCTCGTAAGAAAAGCTTTCAACGATTTGGGATTTAAAGATTTCGACGCGGACCTCAACGGTCCGACAGCGTTTGCGTTCGGCGCAGACGAAACCGGCGCGGCAAAGCTTATGAACGAAGCGTCAAAAACCTACGACGGCAAAATCGTCGTAAAGAGCGCGTTCGTTGATAACGCTTACTGCGACAAGGCTGCGGCAAAAGCACTTGCGAATATGCCGTCGAGAGAAGAGCTGGTTGCAAAGATGCTCGGCTCGATGCAGGCACCCGTTGCAAACTTTGCGGGCGTATTGAACAATCTTTTGTCGGGTATCGTTCGCGTATTGAACAATATTGCGGAACAAAAGGCTTAAATCAGCGCATAGGCGCCGCATAGCGGTATGAAGCGGTGCGTCGCGGAACAAACGAAACAAAAAGGCGGGCGTTGCCTTAAAGCGCAACTAAATAAAATAAAAAATAAAATCAATCAGGAGATTAAATAAAATGGCAGACGTAAAGAAATTTATCGAAGAAATTAAAACAATGACGGTTTTAGAGCTTAACGAGCTTGTTAAAGCACTCGAAGAAGAGTTCGGCGTATCCGCCGCTGCTCCCGTTGCAGTTGCTGCGGCTCCCGCTGCAGGCGCTGCGGCTCCCGCTGCTGCTGAAGAAAAGACCGAGTTTAACATCGTTCTCAAAGATGCAGGCGAAAAGAAAATCGACGTTATCAAAGTCGTACGCGCATTCACCGGTCTCGGACTTGTAGAAGCTAAGCAGGCAGTTGAAAAAGGCGGAGTTCTTAAAG
>CAMUNT010000025.1 GCA_947090365.1 uncultured Clostridia bacterium | reverse complement strand
CCCCCTCCGGCACTGTATACTCCATTAATGAGCTGTCGTAACCCGTAAACTCAAACGTTTTTACTCCGTTGCTGTAAGGTTGGCTTCGGTCGCTGGTTGCACTGAGCTCGGGATACGCTACCACGCTTTTACCTACCGTAAATTCGTCCGAGGTAGCGTCAACCGAATAATTGCATCCGTCCGCATTTTCAAGCACTGCTATTGCTATCCATTGCCCAAGACCGGTAGGGGCTGATATTGCGCCGTTGGGACTGTCCCCCGGTTGATAATATTTCGTCGTCAGCTTCGGATACTTATCTTCCGTATCGCGCCCGTATATTTCGCCCGCGTCTTTCAAAGACGCTACCTGTAAACCGTCGACTTCATTAAACTCTATCGTAAGCTGTTTTTTGGTTACTTTAAACGTGAACTTGCGCGTATCGGATAAATTGCTTGCGCTGTCCGACCAGCGGTAATTTCCGTCTAACAGCTTTACCGTAACCTCTTTTTCGCCCGCATCCGTTATCTTATCGTCTATTGCGATTATCGATGGGTCCGTATATACGCTCTGGTTGTACCAGGCAGGTTTATCCGTTAAAGTTTTTAATGACTGCTCCTGTCCGTTGTACTCCGTTTGCACCGTTCCCGCAGGCGAAGTAAGTATTACCGCGTTTACGGTAACAGTAAGCGTCTTATCCGTACGGTCGTTTGTTTCGCTGTCCCACACAGCACCGCAATTATCCTTGATTTTAAAAGTAAATACATACGTTCCTTCGCCGTACAGCGTACACGCACCGTCTGAGTTTATTACGCAACTGTTTGTAACGTCCGTTACCGTTCCCGCATAGTCCGTACGGCTTACGGTATAATCCACGCAGTACGGATCGTAAGTAAAGTTAAACGTGTTGCCGTTTGCATTATAGTCTGCCTGAGTTTTATCTACCTCAGGCACGTTTAATGCGGTAATTTCTACTTTGTCAGACATTTTTAACTTTACATCCGTAGCACCGGTATATGTAGAACCCAAACCGCCCGTACAGGTTATTCCGAAATACTCGGTATAAGTTTTCGCAACGTTGGAAGTATTGGTATAAGTTACCGCAGGCAAATCCCCTTTATCGTTTGTAGCTCTCGTCGCTTCACCCTTTTCCGCATCGCGAATATATGATACGATATAAGGTCCTGAATGCGCAGCACTAAAATGATAATTTGCCAAAGCCGAGCGGTCTTCATCGCCGAAATGGAATAATTCAGTAGCTGAGCTTATTGTTGAAGTGTCACTGGCGACTTTTCGCGTCAACGTCAAATCGTAACTGAACGTAACTTTATATTCCGTCATAGCGGGAACTTCGACGGTTGAAGTAAAAACCATATAGGTCATTACAATTGTTTTACTGTTTACTTTTGTTAACGATGCGGTTTTTGCAGAAGCGTCAAACGCACACGTACCTCTTGCAGTATCCACACCTTCATTAAAATCACTGAAATAGATAGTCCCCGGCGTGCTTACCGTTTCGGTAGTATTGACGTACTGACCGATAAAAATATACTGTCCGTCACTATCGGTTGCCGAATAAACCACTTCGTTAGGAGCAACCGCCGCGCTTGCGGTTATTGAATTTGTTCCTGTTTCGGGCAACAAAAATGCGCAACACAAAAGTATTGCACATAAAAAGGATATTATTAACGACAGCCAAAGCCTTCTGCTTTGACTTAATCTATAAGCGTGTACCCCCCCCCCCATGTGCGGGGATTATTGCAAAATCTTTTCAACATAAATGAATTATAGCACGGCTATTCTGTTTTTTCAACCTTTTTCGACAAATTTTTTAAAAACCAGCTTCCTTTTCTTTCCTGTACCTTTCCAAAGCGCGGAGATATTTTGCCGAAAGCGTTAAATTATAGCGCTGTTTTTCCTCGTAGGAAAGCGTTTCGTAGTATTCCTTGTCGGTAAGCCTGCCGATAGCGTCCGAAACCTCGCCCTCGCTGTCCAAAAGCGCCTTTACTTTTAAATAAAACCCGTCCTGCTTTTCGCCCTGTATTTCACTTCTTACGCGCGTCTGCATAGTTTTTCTCACCTTGGCCTCGTTAAGGCCCAGAACCTTTGCCTGAATTGCGCCCGCGTCAAAATTCTTTTTGCATTCTTCCCAGAAATTATTTTTCAGCCTTTGTTTTGCGGCGTGAGCCAAGTTTTTTATATCTTCCATAACCAGTCAATCCCATAAATTAAATTTCGTTTTGGTAACACTCGCAAAATGTGACATAATACGACTTTTTGTATAATACAAAAAGCCTGTCCGGATTGATTTACCGAACAGACCTTTTATTTCAGTTTTTATTTCTTTTTCTTGCGGCTTCCATCTTTTTGCGCTTTTTAACGGAAGGAGATTCGTAAAACTCTTTCTTACGCAAATCGCCGATTATACCGTCGCGCGAGCATTTTCTTTTAAAACGCCTTAACGCGCTTTCAACCGACTCGTTATCGCCCACTCTTATAGTTGACATATACACTACCCTCCTTCGCCTTACGCACTTATTTGACCTTTAACAGTTTACCAAACGCTGAAATTTAAGTCAACTTATTTTCACGCCCGAAATAATAATTTTTATATCAATAATCCGATGCAGTTGACAACAATGCCCACTACCACTGAAATTAAATATAAAGTTATAACGAACATTATGTTCCTTTTGATTTTTTTGGTGTTTTTAAACAGCACTACAAGCCCTAACCCCGCGTTGGCGCAAAGCCCCGCGGCACAGCTTCCGAAAGTAATTCCGCCGTTGATATAGGTTGCAGTTATCACAGTGCTTGAAGCGCAGTTGGGAATAAGGCCTATCACCGAGGTTATAAAGGGCTGAAAATAGGTTCCGCCTATCATAGATTCGGCAATTTTATCCTCGCCCACGCTGTCTATTACGAACGCGAAAATGAGGTTTACCACTAAAATATAGAACGCAATCTGCAAGGAATGCAGAAGGGGATTTACAAAATATACGCGCACGTCGCTTTTGCCTTCGTGCTCCCTCCCGCAGGAATATGCGTGTATTTCCTCGGCACATTCGCCGGTAAGCTTTTCGGCTGTGTATAAAAAGTTTACGAGATAACCTACGCCTATGCCCACCGTAAGCTTGATTACGACGAGGGGCATTATTGCCGAAGCGGAGGCTCCGCTTGAAAGTAAAATTATAAAAGCTTCGTCGGAGGTTGCCAAAAGCACCGCCAGCAAAGTGCCTGTACGGATAAGCCCCTTATCGTAAAGCTTTGCCGCCATCACCGAAAAACCGCACTGCGGAATAAGCCCCGTAGCAGAGCCGATGAGGGGCGCAAGATTTCCCTGTAAAATTTTAGGTCTTTCCGCAAACGATGTCCTGTGCTCTAAAAATTCTATTAGAATATATATGACCAGCAGGAACGGCAAAACCATCAGCGTATCCAAAAACGCGTCGAGTACGAGTTTCCACATATTTTTTTTATTAACAAAAATTTAAACTTCTAAACGAAAACCCCCGATATGGGGGTTAAACTTTAATAAGCCGAATTACTTTTTCTTCTTTTCCGCCTTTTTCGATTTGAAGGTTTTCAAAAGCTCTTCCTCCTCGGGGAAGGTCAGAGGCTTCTTATCCGCGTCCGCAAACTGCGTTTTTTGATAGCCGTCGTCGCGGGATAAAAGCGTAAGCCGCGTTTCGCCGTCGAAAAGATGCACGCGCGAAGCGTCCGTTTCGATTGCGCACCCGCCGGCGGTGCGTCCGTTTTCCGTCTTTACAACAAAGGTATGACCCGCGTATTCGCATTCGGCGTAATAATCTTCGCCGTCGTTTTCAACCTTGGTAACCGTTGCCCCGCTTCCGTCCGCCGTAGACATATCCTCGGGACGGATACCTACGATTACACGCTTTTCCGTATTCGCGTATTCGTCGATTTTTTCAAACCGCGAAACCGTTTTCCCGTCAAGCCTGATTTTAAAGCTGCCTTCCTCTGCGAAAACGCCCTCTTCCGTCTTTACTATTTTCGCGTTGTTTACGAAATTTATCGTCGGCGCGCCGATATAGAATGCAACGTAAGCGTTTACGGGATAGTCGTAAAGGTTTGCGGGCGTGTCTATCTGCTGGATAGTGCCGTGCTTCATTACCACTATGCGCGTGCCTATCGAAAGCGCCTCGCTGACGTTTTTGGTTGCGTAAAGGAAGGTTCCCTCCATTCTCGCCTGTAAGTTGATAATAACGTGTAAAAGCTCTGCTTTCAGATTGCCGTCAAGTCCCGCCAGAGGCTCGTCCAGAATATAAAGCTTGGGCTCTCTCACTATCGCCCTGCCGATTTCAACGCGCTTTCGCTGTGCGGAGGTAAGCGTTTTGGGCTTGCGGAACAAAATGTCGGTAAGCCCTAAAATATTGGCGGTTGCCTTCACGCGCTGTTCGATAAGCGCGGGCGAAGCCTTGCGCATTTTAAGCCCGAAAGCCATATTGTCGAAGACGTTGAGCGCGGGATAAAGGGTATCGCCCCTGAAAACCATAGCGATTTCCCTGTCCTTGGGTTCAGCCTCCGTTACGTCCTTGCCGTCGATAAAAATTTCGCCGTCCGAAACGTATTCCAGCCCCGCGATTACCCTTAAAAGGGTTGATTTACCGCTTCCCTCGGCGCCGACTATGACCACGAATTCCTTTTCGGCGGTTTCCAGGCCCGCGTCGTAAAGCGCCAGCGTTCTCGAAGGATATAACTTATTGACGCCCTGAAGTTTCAAACTTGACATATAAGCTCCGTAAATTTTATATTTATTATACCGATTATACCACAATTTTAAGGTAATTCCAACATTAACAGGCCTAAAATCGGCAAAAATTATTGTATTTTTTTTATAAAAGTGTTAAACTTTAAAGGTGAACGCAAAAAATTACAACTTTTTAATGGAAAACGAAATAGCGTCGTTTGATAAAAAGCATACGCTTTTGCTTCATTGCTGCTGTGCGCCCTGCTCCTCGGCGTGTCTTGAAAGGCTGTTCCCCCACTTCGATATTACGGTTTTTTTCTATAACCCGAATATCGAAACGGAAGAATACTTAAAGCGAAAGGAAGAGCTTTCAAGACTGATTGAAAAGACAGGCTGGGCGAAGGAGCTTGACTGCGCGCACGAAAAGCAAGGTTACTACTCTGCCGTACGCGGGCTTGAAAAGGAAAAAGAAGGCGGAAAGCGCTGTGAGGTCTGCTTCAGACTAAGACTTGAAAAGACGGCCGAAACCGCCGAAAGGCTGGGCTTCGAATACTTTGCCACTACCCTTACTATCAGCCCTTTAAAGAATGCGGAGCTTATCAACTCCGTAGGCGAAGGGCTTGCCGAAGGGAAAAAAGTAAAGTGGCTATATTCCGACTTCAAAAAGCGCAACGGATATTTGCAAAGCCTGCGCCTTTCGGAAAAATATAACCTTTACCGTCAGAACTATTGCGGCTGCGTTTACAGCAAAAACAATTAACGCGTTATCAAAACTATAATTTAATTATCGGCGCATCAAGACGATAATTTTTGTGGGATTTAGGCGCATCAAGACGATAATTTTTGTGAGGAAAATATTATGGACATCAACAGATACTCCCCCTCCTACGGAATAGAGCAAAAGCATTTAACAAATTTAGCGGACTATTCTACGGAAGAAATTTTTGAAATATTATACGCCACGAAAGCAATGAAGGCAAAGTTTGCGGCGCACGAAAGCACCTGCATTTTGCAGGGCACCACCGTTGCAATGCTGTTCGGCGATACCTCTATGAGGACGCGTTCCGCATTCGAAATAGGCGTAAGACAGCTTGGCGGAGTGTGCGTAAACCTGCCTTACAGCCAAAGCGATATGCAGGCGGGCGAAAACGTAAAGGACATAGTAAACGTAGTTTCGCGCTACGGCGTTGGCGCGCTTGTTACGAGGAATATAGGTCAGCGCGATCTGGAAGAGTTTTGCGCGGTTTCGCCTATTTCCATTATCAACTCCGTCAACGACGATTACAGCCCGTTGCAGGCCCTTTGCGATTTATACACCGTATGGGAAAAGAAAGGCAAGCTGGAAGGGCTGAAAATAGCTTACGTCGGCAAGGGTGAAAGCACTGCGACCTCGCTTATTATGGGCGCGATAAAGTGCGGTATGTCCGTTGCCGTAGCAACACCCAAACAGTTTGCGGTTAAAAAAGAGCATTTAACGCGCGCCGAGCAGTACGGAAAAATTATTATTACGCAAAACCCCGCGGAAGCTGTAAAGGACGCGGATATAGTATATACCGACAATTACAGCTACCACGCGCCCCTTACCGCAAAGGATAAGGAAATACTTTCACCATATCAGGTGAACGATTCGCTTTTAAGCTATGCAAAGCACAACGCAACATTTATGCACCCCCTTCCCGCCTCCCGCGGGGTCGAAGTAACGGCGGAGGTAATAGACGGAAGCCAGAGCGCGGTTCTCGAACAGGGCGAAAACAAGCTGCACCTTTTAAAGGCAGTGCTTGCGCTTCTTATTAAATAGAATTTAAAAAAACACCGCCCGCGCGTAAATTATGCGCGGGCGGTGCTACTAATCGAAGGCGCTTTCCGCAACGACGCGTACGCCGTATTTTACACCGCATCTGAACGATATGCGGTTTTTTATTTCCTCCTGCTCGCCTTCGTTTTCTATATATTTTTCAAACTCTTCCTTCTGTTCTTCGGAAAGCGTTGCCATTAATTTATCATAAATTTTAAGCGCCCTTTCACAAGCCTCGCGGTACTCCGTATTTTTATTGACTTCGTCGTAAATTGTTTGGTCTGTTTCATAAATATAATCGATAACCGAACGTTCCATTTTTTACCTCCTTTTGAATTATTATATGACCTAATAGGTAAAAAGTCAACAATTTTTTGACCTAATGGGTAAAATAGTTTTCAGAGGAGTTAATATTATGATTACTATCGATAAAATACAATTACGTTTAGCAAAAGCTATTAATCAAAGCGGAATTACGAAAACGGAAATAGCTAATCGGGTAAACGTCCGTCCCACGCAAATCAGCAGTTATATACACGGCAGAAAAATGCCTGCGCTTGATACGTTTGCAAAGCTGTGTGCGGTTTTAGACCTTGACGCAAACGAAATACTGTGCGTGGACGAATTTCAAACAGACAATTAAATTAAAAAACTCGGCCTTCGCCGAGTTTTTTAGTTATTCAGATAATATTTTAAGTAAAGAAGATAATTCTTTGAAGTAACGCCCGCATATTTCGTCGGCAATTTCAGAGGCCGTTTGCTCGTCGTAAGTATGCGCCATATTGTTTCTGTCCTCTATAATTTTAAGCCATATTTCTTCGTTACGGATATAGCCCGCGCCGTACGCACACTTAAACACCGATTTGGGAGAAAGAATTTCAAGAACGATGCCCTGTTCCCTCAAAACCTCTAATAAGGTTTTCCAGGCGAGCTCGTAGGTAAATTCAAACCTCTGTATCAGCGCGTCGCGGTATAACGTGTTGTCTTTATCCGACTTAAAAGCGGTAACGGCTTCACGAAGTCTTTTGTTTGCCAAAGCAAAATTCTTCAATTTTATTTCAGTTTTTTTCATATATGCTTTTCCCCTCTCTCTCTATGCTGTCAGTAAAATCCGATTGAGCCTGTTCAGACATAAATATTAAATCAATTTTATGCAAAGTGGGAAGCTCTTCATTGAACGCAAAACGAAGAACGGTTTTATCCGCGTCGGAAAGTATACCGTAAACAGCAATATCGTAATCGCTTTTTTCGGTATTGTCACCGCGCGCGCGGGAACCGAACAATACCGCTTTTTCGATTTGCGGGTACCTTTTAAAATATTTAACCATTTCATTAATTAAATGCCTGTCTGCGTTCATTGTACAGTAATTATAACCTAAAATATTTTAAAAAGCAAATTTTATTCGTTAATTTCGATTACCACTATTTCTGGGCGGTTGAAAAGGCGCAGAGGAAAGCGGGAATTTCCCAGCCCGCGGGATATAACCATTGCCCCTTTCCCTCTTTCGTGTACCCCCGAAGTATACTTGGGGAATTTACCCTGCCCCGGGGCGTACAGTCCTATGCCCGTAAAGGGTATGCGCCACTGCCCGCCGTGGGCGTGACCGCAAAGCACCAAATCATACCCCGCGCCGAGATACTTATCTATAAACTGCGGTTCGTGCGCAAGCAGTATTTTTGGCGAAGCTTCGGGGGTGATTTTTTCTATTTTACCGTTTCGAAGCGACGCTCCGTTAAGCCCGACTACCGTTATTCCGCACACGTTTACGCACCTGTCGTCAAGCACTTCCGCACCCGCTTCCATCAAAATTTTGCGCAGATTTCTATACCCCTTGTTGCGCATTTCGTGGTTGCCCGCAACGAATAAAACGGGCGCCGCTTCTTTAAGCGCGGAAACCGTTCCGCACGCTACTGAAATATCCTTAGGTCTGTAAAGGTGAATTATATCGCCCGTAACCGCAATAAAGTCGGGCTTTTCGTTTACGACCTTTTTAATAAGCCGTATATTGTTACGCCCGAAGCTTTTGCCGTGCAAATCGGACAAATGTACTATTTTTAGCTTCGGCGCGCCGTCTATCTCCCTTTGCACGCGCGTCGTTTTTATGCAGCGGTTGTTAAACCACACGAACAGCGCGCACAATACAATTAAGACAATCACACCCAAAGCGATATACAGATAAATCATTTAACCACCGCAACTATCCTGTAAATAGGTTTGCCCTGAGCTTTGAACAGCTTTTCGTGTTCGGTTTCCACGTCGCCCGCGACGGGGTTGTTTTTCAGATCTTCGCAGGTTTCCTCAATTTCAAAGCCCGCCCGATTATAGCTTTCAAGCGAAAAAAGGTAGAAATTTCTATCGTCCGTTTTCTGAATTATTCTTCCGCCTTCCTTCAAAATACCGCGGTATATGTCCAGAAAACGGGGGTGCGTCAAACGCTGCTTTTTATAGCCGTCCTTGGGCAGGGGGTTGGAAAAATTGAGGTAAATTTTTTCGATTGAGTGCGGACGGAAATACTTTGCAAGCACCTCTGCCGCGCAGTTTAAAAAGTAAACGTTTTTTATGCCCTCCGCCGTTACGCGTTCGCACGCGTCGATAATCACGTTTGAAATTTTTTCGCACGCAACGAAATTTATATCGGGGTTTAAAAGGGCCGTTTCGCAGACGAATTTGCCCTTACCGCAGCCTATTTCGAGGTGAACGGGGTTGCCGTTTTCAAAAATCCGTTCAAAATTAAGATATTCCTTTTTTTCGGCCGACCTCAGCATATTTTTATCGGTCAGATCCGCCGTAGTCAGAATTTTTTTACAGGCTTCAAGCCTTTCGTCAAGGTGACATTTTCTGTGCATTCTCATACGACAATATTAACATATATTTAATATTTTTGTAAACTGTTTTGTGTGTTTTGCGTTTGAAATAGGGAAATCGAGTTATATATAAGCGTCGGGTGAAATTTGCGTAAAGTCGGGTACGCATGGAGAAAAAATTGAGTTTTATTCACATTTTCAGCACTTTCACCTTTTACGGTTTTGACGTGACGGCGCTTGCGCTTTTAACCGCGGTTGCAACGCAGATAATTAAAAAACTGTTTTTCAAACGTTCGAGAAAGCTTGTAACCTTTCTGCCGTTTATGCTTGGAACGCTGTTTTATGCAGTATACGCTTCGGTGCGCAATCTTGACGCGCTGTACGCGTTTGAGGAGCACGTTTCCGTTATGGAGCACGGCATTTCGGTAGGCGCGATTGCAACGCTTTGCTACGTTTTGTACGAGCAGTTCGTACGGGAAAAAAGCGGGCTTTCAACGACGGAAAAAGTGATTTCGACATTGATTGAGGGCTACGTGCCCTCAGACAGAGTCGAAGCGGTTGCAAAAGCCGTTGCCGAAGCAATCGGGCGGGACGTGACGGGCAACGGCGCTTTGCGCGCGCAGGAAATTTTAGCCGAAAATTCAGACGGCGAAATTACCGAACGCGATATTCAGCTTTTATCCAGACTGATAATAGAAACGCTTGCACATATGTCAACGCAATAACAGGCTATATACTCCGTCATTCAAGCGTTCTTCATTCTGTCATTCTGAGTG
>CAMUNT010000024.1 GCA_947090365.1 uncultured Clostridia bacterium | reverse complement strand
AAAGGTGCGCCGTTAAAATTAAGTAATGATTATAAACTTGCTGATTATATAGAAAGGCGCATTGTTGACGACGGCTTGACCCCAGGTGCTGTCCTTGGCGAAATCATACGTAATAAATTACAATTTAAAATTGAAATTAAAAGCGTACATACGATTTATAACTACATTGACAAAAATGTATTTTTGCGCTTATCTTTGAAACATTTACCGATTAAATGCAAAAGGAAAAAACACAATAGAAAAATTAAAGCCAGTAAACCGCCGCAGGGCATAAGCATCGAGAAACGCCCCGAAGAAATATTACAACGTAATACGTTCGGGCATTGGGAAATGGACTGTGTTGTCGGTACTACATTAAAAACATTACTTGTGTTGTCCGAACGATTAACGCGTAAGGAAATCATTATGCCTATTCTGAATAAGAAAGCCGTTAGCGTGGTTATTGCTTTAAATAAATTAGAAAAGAAATACGGCAAACTATTTAAAACGATATTTAAAACAATTACCGTAGATAACGGCGTTGAGTTTTCCGATTATAAAGGCATAGAAAAAAGTATTTACGGTAACAACAAAAAAAGGACGACAGTATATTACTGTCACCCTTATTCGAGCTATGAGCGCGGAACTAACGAACGACTAAATCGTGAAATACGGCGCAAACTTCCGAAAGGTACGAATTTTAACAAAGTATCTGATAAAGAAGTTAAAGCCGTTGAGAATTGGGTTAATGAATACCCGAAAGCCGTATTAGGCTATTCAACCGCTAACGAGGTCTTTGAAAAGCACGTTTCCGCTCTTTTATAATTTTTTTTAACTTTTGTGCAATTTACTCTTGACATTTACGAAAAATTTTTAACTCTCTAAAAAATTCAGTATTTTTTGCATTACTTCTTCATCTTCTTCGGTTGCCCCTTTAAAGTCAAATTCGGCAATATCTTCGATATTACGCCTTTTGAATTTTTCCGAAAGCTCGGCAAGAAGCTTTTCCGCATTTTCGGTATTATAGGGATTGTGCTCCTTACCTTTGGCAAGCAGTTTTGTTATGTGCCCGCCTTTCGCTTTATAAAACACCGCATTATTCGGTGTTACAATCTTATCCTTATCGCCATGAATTAAAAGCGTAGGCGTACCGTTCTTCATTGCACTTTTTGATGCGTTTGCATTGCCCTTCGCTCCGCTTTTAAGAAAATTAACAATCCACCAAAAAGGACGTTCAATCGTAGCTAAAGGTCTTGAAATAATTGAAGCCGCCCCTTCCTGCATCGTCTTTGACGGAGTAATAGGCGCACTGATTGCAACAACTTTGTCAACCTTTCTTTTAACCGAAGCACAAAGCGCGGAATACGCACCCCAGCTGTGCCCGACAAGATATACTTTTTCAAATTCTAATGATTTTGCGTAATCTATTGCGGAAATTGCAGTTTTTACGCCCTCGTACATATTTTTAATTTTCTTACCGTCGGAAAATCCACACCCGATACTGTCTACCGCAAGCACCGTAAACCCGTTTTCGCAAAAATAAGCGATTTCTGTAGTATATGCTATATGTCCCGGCCCCATACCGTGACAAAAAATTATAAGCTTACCATTTTGCCTTTTATCCGATTTGCGGTATATAAAGCCCTTCAACCCTTTCGGCAGCGAAACAGGTTCGGCGGAAAGATTAAAATCTTCCGCCGAATAATATTTCAAATCAGGATTTTTGTCATAGCGTTTCCCGAAAAAGGACCTATCCGCTAAAAATGCAAAAGTCAAAAACATTATACGATATACCTTTTATCAAGCGCGGGGGCCGAATCCATTTCTTTCTTCTGCGCCTCATAACCTTTTTTGCCCAAAAGCGCAAAAGTAGCCTTTTTGCCGTTTTCAACGCCGGGTTGATTGTATGTATCGATTTTTAAAAGCGCACCCGTATAAGCAGTCTGCAATTCAAGCATATACATAAGCTGTCCTAACGTATACGCGCTTACTTCGGGCATTTTAATTGTATAGTTCATTCTGTCTGCACGCATTAACGCGTAAGCCGTAGCCTTGTTCTCAGCCTGAATCAGCTCCTGCATAGTATGCCCTCCGAGGAAGCCAACGTCGGGTATATCCTCACAGCCGTGTGCAATAGGCATTTCACAGGCGTACTTTTCAACCGAAATAAACGTGATAACCTTGTCGTATGGCCCCTCAATATAAAGCTGAACCTGTGAATGCTGATCGGTAACGCCGAGGCTTTTTACCGGCGTGGTACCCGCATTAACGACTTTTCCGTCATAGTCTACCGCCTTTCCGAGCGATTCTGCCCAAAGCTGACAATACCAGTCGGCCATAAGCTTCAAATTATCGGAATATGGCATCAACACGTTGATATTTTTACCCTGCTTCATAGTGACGTATTGAAGAACGGCACAAGCAAGTGCGGGATTGCATTCGATTTCCGGCTTGGAGCAAAGTTCATCCATATAAGCCGCACCCGCAAGCATTTCTTTTATATCGATACCGAGAACCGCCGCAGGCAGAAGTCCTACGGGGCACATTTCGGAAAATCTTCCGCCGACGCCGTCGGGGAGTACGTATTTTTTGATTTTTCCTCCGAAGCTTTGGTCAATTTTTATAAGATTGCCTCGACTTGCATCGGTTGTGAAAATCATATTATCGGGAAGGTTTACTCCCTTGTTCTTTAAAACATCAGCAATAATCAGATACTGCGCCATAGTTTCGCTTGTCGCACCCGATTTCGATATTACGTTAAAGCAGGTTTTTTCGGGTTCAATTACGTCCAAAAGCGCCTGCATTCTGACGGGATCGACGTTGTCCTCTACGTAAAACTTAGGGCCGTTTCTCTTTTCTTCGGGAAGTTCGTTATAATGAAGATGTTTGAGTGCGTTAAAAACCATTATGGGACCCAATGCGCTTCCGCCTATTCCGAGAACAACAAAATACTTGAACTTCTTTCTGATTTTATCCGCAGTGTTCAAAATGTCGGCAACTATTTCGTTCTGGTTGTAGGGAAGCTCCGTCCAGCCCATAAACAAATCGTCCCGTCCGCGGTTCGTTTTTACATAATCGAACGCGTCTTTCGCTTTCCCAGCCATAGCTTTAAGTTCCGCATCTTTAATTCCCTTTTCACCGAGAGATTTTTCCATCATATAATTGAAGTCGACGGTAACTCTTGCACCATTTTTCATATATATCCTCCACAAGCTAATCTAAAATAAATTATATAACATAATACTTGTTAAGTCAACGGAAAAAGCAATTTTTTACTTGTCAAAACATTCGTTTAAGTGTTATAATAACTGTATGGCTTATGAATTGACCTCCGACCAGATTAATGCGGATAAAATGATTGCCGACTGGTTCAAAAACCGATCGTCGCAGATTTTCGTGCTTGCGGGATATGCAGGTACGGGTAAAACTACGCTTTTACGATATACCGTAACTCAAACGCTGGGACTTAAAGAAGAAAGCGTTGCTTTCGTAACGCCCACAGGGAAAGCCGCAACCGTTCTTTTGCGACAGGGCATTCCCGCCACCACTATTCACCGACTTATCTATCAGTCGATAATGAAAGAAACGGAAGTTATTGTGAACGGAAAGAAAATCAAAATCGAAAAGCTGACGTTTAAAAGACGGGAAAGTATAGATAAAAGCATAAAGCTGATTGTTTTGGACGAAGCTTCGATGGTTCCAGATGACGTGCTATGGGACTTAACCGAGTTCGGAGTAAAAATTTTGCTTTGCGGAGACAACGCCCAGCTTCCGCCGGTCGAAGGCTTTAATACCTATTTAAAGAAACCCGATATAACGCTAAGGCAAATAGTCAGACAACAGCTTGACAATCCTATTATTTTGCTTTCCGAAATGGCGCGAGACGGCAAATATATCCCTTACGGCAGATACGGCAATAATGCGCTTGTGCTCAGTAAAAGGCTGTTTACGGGTGAAAAAAGAAAACGATACCTCACAAAAGCCGACCAGATTATTTGCGGTATCAATAAAACGCGAACCGCAGTAAACGATGAACTGCGCTCCATGCGCGGACTCGGCGTTCTGCCGGAAAACGGCGACAAACTTATTTGCACCGTAAATAACTGGGAGCAATTTATCGACGCCGATTACAGATATAATTTGGTAAACGGCATTATAGGTACGGTATACAACCCGTTTTACGATTCCTCAACAGGCATCGGATTTATGCAGTTCAAGGTTGATTTTTTAGACGAACTTTGCCCCGACGCACTGCCGTTTGATACAAGCATTTTTACCGACGGAAGATACCGCTATAAACACGGTGACTATTTTGCCAGGTTCAACGAAGACGGCGAAGAAACGGGGGCGTTTACGCTTAACCGTTTTGAATACGGCTATTGCATTTCCTGCCACAAAGCACAGGGCAGTGAATTTGACAATGCGGTAATTTTCGACGAAAGTTACGCATTTAAAGAGGACAAAGATCGCTGGCTATATACAGCGATTACACGTGCAAAAAAGAAACTGATTTTACTAAGATAAATAAACTCCCTGCCCCAATATTCGGTGCAGGGAGTTTTGTATTTATTCTGCTGCTTTTAAAACTAATTTAGCAAGATCGGGGGCGTTTTTACTGCCTGCTATTCCTGCGCCCATAGTCGTAGCGTTTTCGAAGTCAGCAAGCGAAGAAATTCCGTCAGACTTTATCGTACATTTATCCTTTATGATATTTTTAACTGCAGTTAAGGTTTCTGATTTATTTCCTGTTCCGTAAAATCCTGACGCAGTGCGGATTGAAGTTATTCCGCAATCGGCAATTGCCGTACAAAGCTTGGTAAGCTCCGCAGGAGTTAATAAATCGCACTCGATATTAATTCTGAGCGCAATCTTTTTCGTCGCTTTTTTCAATGCTTTGAATTCACGCTTAACGTAACCCCAATCACCCTCTTTGACGCAAGACATAGGCGCAGTAACTTCCACCTCATCAACGCCGTCTTTTATTGCTTCCTTTACGGCTTTTACTTTGATTTTCGTTATATCGCCGCCATGAGGATATGAAATGCAGGCAACAAGCGACGTCTGGGAATTCTGACCAAGTAATCGTGCGCATAGCCGTACGGCATTAGGTAAAACGCATATTGCGCCGAGCTTCAAAGAATTTGCATCCTGACAGGCTTTTTTTAATATTGCCTTGGTTAAAGTTGCATCAAGCAAATCATATTCTATTTTACTTACCTGCGCTTCCGCCGCCTGACGGTTAAGTTTTCTCTTGTACGCTTCGAATTGTTGCAGTTCAGCTTCGTTCATATTTACGTTTTCCATAAAAATACCTCTTTTTTTCTTTATTTTTGTATTTATTATTTCAAATTTTTTAATTTTATAGAAATTATAATGAATTTATGTTTATCGGTATCTTATATTTGTTTTTGACCTTTGCCGTCTGTTTTATCCTCGTTCACGTAGTAAAACTTGCGTATATCGGACTTTTAAGCGTAAGAAAAAAGCCCGAACAGCCTCAACCCGCCCCTAAGCAGGAAAAACCGCAGCCAAAACCCGAGCCGGTTTACTTCATAGTAGAAAAAAAGCGTGCGAGAAAGTCTACGTATTCCGAACCTAAGGAAATTAAGTTCAAAAAATAATCAATCTTCGTAGCGGATAAGATTCGCGCCGTCCTCCCACAGTCTTTCAAAACAGTAAAAGTCGCGTTCCTCATCGCCGAACAAATGAACTATAACGTCTGCGTAATCCAACACAGCCCATCTTCCGCCCTGCACGCCCTCAACGCGCTGAGGCAGTAAACCGTATTCTTTTTTCAGCTTCTCTTCCAAATTTTCAGCAAGAGTTTTAACATGAGTTTTAGATCGCCCTCCCGCAATTATAAAGTAATCGCACAGGCTGGTCTTTTTTTCTACGTCTAAATAGACTATACCGTTTGCCTTTTTGTCCGAAAGTATTTTGCAAATTAAATCAGTTTTTTCTTTACTATTCATATCTGTGTTCCTCTAAATAATCGTAAGCTTTTTGTGTTAAACAGTAAATTGGAAGTCCCGCGGAATTCAGCCGTTTCAATTGTCTTTTTAACGCGTATAACAATGCTTCATCCTTATCTCTTTTAAAAATATTTCGCAATTCTTCAACGTCGTCATAATCTCTTCCCTCTTCTATCATATCCGAAAGATAGACAAGCTTTTCAAGCGGAGTCATATTTTCTCTTCCGCTGCAATGATATTTTACCGCATTCAGAATATTTTCATCCTTAACTCCGTATACGTGCTCCGCAAGATATGCGCTTATAAATTGGTGGACAACCGGTGACGGAACGTTGCTTGAAATACCGCATTGCGAAATCAGCGCTTTGTCTTTCGCTAACTCTTTCCCGCAGTCGTGAAGAAGCGAAGCCGTTACGGCATCTTTTTCAGACACTCCGTATCTCGTGCAATTTTCTGCCGCCGCAACCGCAACCCCTACCGTATGAATCCAACGGTGCGCCGATAAAGATTTTTTAATCTGCCCTGCGCAGTCAATCAGGTATACTGAATTTTTATTTAAGTAATTCTCGACATTCCTCTCGACATAACCTTCCAGACTTTCACCCAATGCGGAAAGGACACGCACTTTCGTAGAGCTGACGTTATTACCTACGTAACCTATTACTTTAACGTCTTTTTTGAAGCGGGCGACAAAATCATTCCTTGCCCGTTCAAGCCGTAGATTATCACCTCTTGCACATACGGCAAGGGTTACGCACTTTAAAATTTCTTCGGGATACTTCCATTCGTGAAAATTTTCAAGAGAATCTCCGCCTAAAATAAAATATCTTTCGCTGTCCGGATATTTTTTTTGAAACTCTCGACAGGTAATATAAGAATAGCTTATTCCTTTGTTCGATATCTCAAAATCGGAAACCTCGGTTTTTGGTACGGCGGAAAAAGCAATTCTGCACATTTTCAGTCTGTCTTCGGCACTTGCAAGCATACGCCCGCTTTTTGCGGGCGTTATATTCGACGGCATTATTACGACTTTATCGAGAGAAAGCCGTTTTATTGCCTCTTTGACAATATTTATATGTTCATTATGAACGGGATTGAACGACCCGCCGAAAATTGCAACTTTCATTAAAGTATTTTTTTTATTATTTTGTCAATAACCCATATATGAGAAAAATTAATTTACCGCTTGTTTTAGATACCGTATTTACGGGACTGTGTGCTTTTTTGCTGTTTTTTACTTCAATAAGATACTATACACGAAACGTATATATCGCATTGGGCTTTGCGATAGCCGCGTGCTTCCTGTTCGGTGCGCTCAGTTATCTGTACATAAGCAAAAAGCAAAATAAAAAACTGCTTATCTCTAAAGATGAAAAACAAAAAAAATTACTATCCCTGCACCTGTCGCTTTCTTCCGACGAATACATTTCGCAACTGCTTGCCAAAGGTCTGGAAAGCGAGAGCGGAAAACCCGAAATTAAAAACAGCAAACTGATTATAGGCGAAAACGCATTTTTTTATAATTTTAAAATGCAACCGATTTCAGAGGACGACGTTGCAAAGGTTATCAAAGTAAGCTCTGAAGGGAAAAAGACTATAATTTGCAACAGAATTTCGGCAGAAGCGTTGGTGCTGTGTGAAAATTTTTTAATCGAAGTAAAACAGATAGATTACGTGTACGACCTTTTAAAGAAAAAGGAATTGCTTCCCGAAAAATACGTTTACGAGGGAAAACAGAAGCTAAGTATGCTTAAAAAAATCAAAGCCCGCTTTTCGCGTAGAATATGCGCACCGCTGTTCTGGTCCGGCCTTAGCTTGCTGGCGCTCAGCTATTTCACGTTTTTTCCCATTTACTATATAGTCAGCGGAGGAATTATGCTTTTACTTTCCGCCGTAACGCTCGTTTTCAATTGATTATAATTCTATATGAATGATGTCTTTGCGCGATGATTTTCTGTAAAGAACGGCTTTTCTGCCTATTACTATTACACATTCCGCGTCAAGCCTTTTTGCAAGCTCGCGTCCGAGCTCCTGCGGAACGCCGTCGGCATTTTCAAGAATATTTATTTTTATAAGCTCGCGCTTTTCAAGACAATCAGAAAAGCTTGCAAGCATATTTTCGCCTATTCCTTCCTTGCCCACCTGCCCTATCGGGGAAAGGTTAGAGGCAAGGCTTTTTAATTTGCTGCGCTGTTTCGAAGTAAGCATATTTTCTCCTGTTAATTTATAAAGTCAAATTCCACGTCGCCGACTATAACCGTATCGTTCTCCTTAACACCCATTTCCCTGAGCTTTGAGATTACGCCCTTTTCACGTAAAATTTTCTGGAAATAGGTCATCGAATCGGGATCGTCAAGCGAAACGTTTCTGCATAACATATCAACAAGCGAACCTACAACGACGTAGGCCTCGCCGTCCATATAAATTTCAAATCCGAGATTTCCGCTTTTCGTATAGGTAAAGCTTTCGTCGCTTTCTATACGTTTTACGGGAGGAAGTTCTTTTAAGATATTGAACACGCACTCGATAAGCCTTCCGGTACCGTCACCGTTTACTGCGGTAATCGGGAAAATTTTATATTTGCGCGAATACTTCTTTTTGAAAGCGGAAACGTTTTCCTCAGCACCGTACACGTCGCATTTGTTCAGCGCGATTACCTGCGGAAGCGAAGCTAAAACTTTGCTGTATGCGGATAGCTCTGCATTTATTTTTTTGAAATCTTCTATAGGATCTCTGCCCTCGCACCCGGAAACGTCAACCACGTGTAAAAGCATACGGGTACGCTCGATATGTCTTAAAAAGTCGTGCCCGAGCCCCGCGCCTTGAGCAGCTCCCTCGATAAGTCCGGGAATATCAGCCGCAACGAAAGAATTATCGTAAAACTTAACTACCCCCAAATTGGGAGAAAGCGTAGTAAAATGATAATTCGCAATTTTCGGACGCGCCGCCGAAATTTTTGAAAGCAGAGTAGATTTACCTACGTTTGGAAATCCTATAATACCGACGTCGGCTATTACTTTCAACTCTAAAATCAAAATATGCGGTTCGGTCTTTTCGCCCTTTTGCGCAAAATTCGGAGCATGCCTTCTTGCGGTAGTGAAACGAACGTTACCCTTACCGCCTCTTCCGCCCTCTGCAATAAGCTTTTTTTCGCCTTCTGCAAATAAATCGCAGATAACGGTATCGGTTTCGGCATCCTTTACAACCGTTCCGACCGGTACCCTTATAATAACATCGTCACCGGTATGCCCGAAACATTTATTGGTCCCTCCGCGCTCGCCGTTGCCGGCAAAAAACTTGTAGGTATAACGGAAGAAGAGCAAATCGTTCATACTTCCGTCCGCAACTATAAAGACGGCCCCGCCGTTTCCTCCGTCGCCGCCGTCGGGCCCACACGCGGGTTTACCCTTAAACGACTTAAATGAATTCATTCCGTCGCCACCGTCACCCGATTTAATCGTTATTTTAACTTTGTCTGTAAATATTTTATCCGACATAAATTACCCTAAAATTTTATCCGCAAGCTGTAAGTTATCGTCAGTACAGTCTAACAACCCGAATATTTCCGCAGTTTCTTTGCTTCTCAGCTTTACCGCCGTCTGTATCTCTTTTTCAGTCAACACCCTCTCGTCTTGCATAGAATAGGTTTCGTTCAAAATAATCGGCGGATAAATTCTCGCCCTTGCAAGTGTAAGGGAAAGTGTAATTTTAATATTGCAAACGTCCTTTAACGCAGAATAAGCGCTGTCTTCTATTATATCTCCGCCCGCAGTATTCAGTGCCGTAATTACCGTAAGTGAACCGCCCTGTTCGGTATTTCTTGCCGAGGCAAGCACCTTTTTTACCGCGTCAACCGCAGAATAGTCAAGCCCTGACATAGGCTGCCTGGTAAAAGCATTAAACGCACGCACCAATCTCGTCAAATCGTCGATCACCAGTACGACGTTTTTGCAAATTTCCGTCTGTCTTTTGCAGTACTCCAATGCAAGGCGCATCGTTCTTATATGAGCACTTGTTCCCGCATCGAATGATGAAGTAAATACGTCGGCGCTTCGGAATGATTTAATAAAATCCGCCGAGTCCTCGGGACTTACGTCTATAAGTACGATTACAAGCTTTACTTCGGGATTATTCTGCTCTATACCTGTTGCGATTTTTTTCAGTGTCTGCGTCTTACCGCACCCATGCGGTGAAATTACGATTGCACGCTGACCTGCACCTATCGGGGCAAACAGGTCGATTATCCTGCCCGTCTTATCCTTTGCTCCGCAGGCAAGCTTCAACT
>CAMUNT010000023.1 GCA_947090365.1 uncultured Clostridia bacterium | reverse complement strand
GCGGAACGCATATCGTGCGTAACCATTACAACGCTTTGACCTTGCTCGTTAAACTTTGTAAGCGTATCCAAAACATCAAGACCCGTTTTGGAATTAAGCGCGCCCGTAGGCTCGTCGGCGAACAGGATTTCGGGCGAATTGATAAGCGCGCGGACAATTCCGACTCTTTGCGCCTCGCCGCCCGAAATCTGCGTGGGGAATTTCTTTTGCGTTTCTTCTGAAACGTCAACTGCCGTAAACAATTCTTTTGCCTTTGTTACAATAGCTTTTTTATCTTTGTTAATAAGCAGTCCTGCGGAAAGCACGTTATCTAAAACGCTCATTCCGTCGATCAGATAGACTTGCTGGAATATGAATCCGCAATGGTCGCGGCGGAATACCGCAAGTCCGTCCTGCGATAAATCGGAAATAACCTTTTCACCGAAAGTAATTTTGCCAAGCGACGGGGTATCCATTCCCGAAAGTGCGTATAGAAGCGTTGATTTACCTGCACCGCTAGCGCCCATAATGACTGTAAAATCGCCTCGGTAAAGTCCCAGATCGATATTTTTGAGAACGTGTTGCTGTTGACCTCCGTTTGAGAAAGTTTTGCTCAGATTTTCGGTTTTAAGTAATATTTTTTGTTGCATATAAAACCTCCTTTTAACACGTCCATTTTATCTTAACAATTCTTAACAGTCTTTAATGAAATCTTAAATAATTCTTAAATTTTACCGCTTAAACGAAGGGTAACGGTTGCCTTTAATCCGTATTTGCCGTTTTCAATTTTCAGTTCTCCTTGCATCTCTTTCATAAAGTAGTCAGAAATATACAGTCCAAGTCCGGCGCCTTCGGTGTTTACGGAGTTGCTTCCACGTTTGAATTTTTCCTTTATTACGGGTAATTCGTCCTGCAAAACACCGTTTCCGTAATCTTCAATAATAACGTCAAGGCTGTTGTTGGTTTTTAGTGATGTTACTGTAATTTCCGTATTTGCATACTTATATGAGTTCGCGAAGATATTATCGAACACTTGTTGAAGTCGTAAAATATCGGCATACACCAGACATTCGGGTATAGAGCTGATAGTAGCGCGTTGTAAATAGTCTGCGTTTTCAAGCATCGTTTTAATTTTGTTGCTTTCGATGTGATCGGGTGAAACGGTAAGCTGTTGCAGTTCTTCGAGCGTTGCCGTAAACAGGTTTGTAACAAGCGTATTTATCTGATCGGCTTTGCCTATTATCTGAGTGTAGTTCGCTTTATCCTTTTCGCTGTTCGCTACGGCAAGTCCGACTTCGGAAACGGCTTTTATACTTGCAACCGGCGTTTTAATATCGTGTGAAAGTTTTGCAACGAGTTCTTTTTTGCTGGCGTTAGCCTGAGCTTCGGCAATGCGGGCGCTTTTAAGCTCTGAACGCATAATATCGAAGCTCTCTGTAAATGCGCCGAAAAGGTTTCGTCTATCCATTTCAAGCGGAATATCGAGATTTCCGCCTGCAACCCGTTCGGCAAAGCCTTTAAGCTTGCCGAAGGGGGTAATTATTGCGAAATAAATATAAACTGCGTATGCAAAACTCACAACGCATTGAATAGCTATTGCAACCGATAAAACGGTTGTAGCCGTTTGCTTTTGTGCTTGTAATGAAAGCGCTCCGTCGTTAAAAATTATTACTTTGCCGACCGGGATACCGTCAACAGTAATATCGAGTATTGTATCTCTATGCGTGATTGCCGTATTTACGCTTTCGGAAAGTCCCGGTTTTGTTTTGTACAGAAGTTTTCCGTTTTCGTCTAAAACAACATAGTCAAGAGCGGTAGTATTTTTATGTTGTTGCAAATGCCCGAAATCTTCCGTTACCGACTGCACAATTTCGTTTACGGCAACCGTATCCTGCGGAAAGTCGGGCGTTTGAACGGCAAAGACGACAAGTGCGATGATTTCGGCTACAAGTATGAATAGCACGCTGACTAAAAATGCTGATTTTTTCATTCGTTGTCTCCTGCAAATTTGTAGCCGTCGCCCCAAACCGTTACAAGGTATTTAGGTTCGTTAGGATTGCATTCAATAGCTTCACGCAGTCTTCTGATATGCACGTTCAGTGTTCCGTCACCCGTAAATTTATCTTCCCAAACTTTTTCGAACAGTTCTTGTTTCGAAATAACTTTGCCATTATTTTCGATCAGATAAGAAAGCAATCTGAATTCGAGTGCGGTAAGTTTTACCGGGTTGCCGTTTATTTTAACTTGCTTCGATGCAAAATTAACGGTCAGATAACCGTCCGAATAACATTCTTTTACCGCTTGTCCGTACCGTTTTAAAACGGCTTTTACTTTTGCAAGCAAAACGCCGAGAGAATAGGGCTTCTGCACGTAGTCGTCACCGCCGATATTGAGTGCAACTATCTTGTCGTCGTCGCTTGCCCTTGCGGAAATGAACAGAATGGGGGTGTCCGTTTTTGTCCTCAGTTCTTTACATAAGTCAAAACCGCTTCCGTCGCCCAGGTTTATATCCAGCAATATAAGTTCGGCTGTATTGTCTTTGAAAAATTTACGGCAACCCTCCGTACCGTAGACGGCAACCGTTTTTACGTTAAAAAGATTAAAGTATTCCGCTGTGCTGTCCGCAAGCACTTTTTCGTCGTCAATAATAAGGCAGTTATATTTCATACGGCACCTCCGAATTTATTATAACATTTTTTAAATAAGAAATCTTTAAAAATTTCTTAATTTAACGGAATTACGTTATTTTTTTAAATTTATTATTTACTTGTAAAAATATTTTGAGTTTGATATAATAAGCGAGGGGCGTGTAATATGTGTTTTGTTTGTGACAGAATTGAAGCTATACGAAACGGAACTAATCCGTTTTTTGTAAAAGAAATGAAAACAGGTTACGTGGTTATAGGGGACTACCAGCACTTTAAAGGTTATACGCTTTTTTTATATAAAAATCACGAAACCGAGCTTTTTTATCTTGAAGAAAAAGAGCGGGCGTTGTTTTTAAAAGAAATGTCTATCGTTGCGGAAGCCGTAAGCAATGCGTTCGGTGCGAGGAAAATGAATTACGAATTACTTGGTAACGGTGATGGCGGCAATCATTTGCATTGGCACTTATTTCCGCGAAGTGATGGCGATTTGGACGGCTACGGCAATAACGGCAGGGGCCCCGCCTGGTGGTATCCGAGAGAAAAGATGTATGCAGATTTTAACCGCCCTAATGAAATTGAATTAAACAATATGAAAACCGTACTGTTAAAAGAGTTGAATTCTTTGATAAATTCTTATGAAATATAACGTAACATACAAAAAATTGAATGAAGAAAATTTTACCGAGTCGTCGCTTGATAAATTTATAAGACGGCAGGAGGTTTTCAGGTGCTGGCGAAAGATTAACGGCAAATATATGCTTACGCCTGTTCACTATATCGAGGACTGGAATTTAAGCGAACTGCGCTCCCTTGCCAAAACAATAGGAAACGGAATTGCTGACGGAGGAGCGGCCTTCGGTGCATTCGACGGCAACGGGCCGGTAGGCTTTGCGTATCTTGACGGAATGCCGTTCGGAAGTAGAAAACAATACCTTGACCTTGCGGAATTTTATGTTTCCGCACCGTACAGACGTTTGGGAATAGGCAGAAAGCTTTTTTCGCTGATTTGTAAAGAAGCGAAAGAGCGCGGTGCGGAGAAATTATACATATCGGCGCATTCTGCCGAAGAAAGCGTTAAGGCTTATAAAAGCTACGGCTGTGTTCCGGCACAGGAAATTAATACCGTTCTCGCCGAAAAAGAGCCTTGCGATTTGCAATTGGAGTGCGTGTTGAAATGAAAATATACGAAGCTACCGACAAAAAGAAATTTTTACCGCTGTTGCTTCTTGCCGACGAACAGGAGAGTATGATTGACCGCTATATCGACGACGGCGTTATGTTTGTTCTGGACGATAACGGAGTAAAGGGCGGAATTGTGGTGTGCGAAATATCGGACGGGCTTCTGGAAATCAAAAATTTAGCGGTATATAAAGATTTTCAACGAAGAGGTTACGGGCGAGTGCTGATAGATTACGTTTGCGAACGGTATAAAGACCGTTACTCTGTAATACGGGTTGGTACAGGCGACAGTCCGCTTACTGTTCCTTTTTATGAAAAATGCGGTTTTGTAAAATCACATACGGTAAAAAATTTCTTCACCGATAATTACGATCGCCCGATAATCGAAAACGGCGTTAAGCTTGTAGATATGATATATCTGGAAAGGAAGCTGAGATGAGTAAAAAACTTTCTGAAATGACACTTGAAGAGCTTTGGCAGATTTTTCCTGTTTTTTTGACGGAGCCGGATTCGCGTTGGGCGGAGTGGTACGACGAGGAAAAGGAAATATTGCAAAAAATATTGCCTTATAATCTGGAATTTTATCATATCGGCAGTACTGCAATAAACGGTATTTGGGCTAAACCGATAATTGATATTCTGATTGTTGCAGACAGTAGCAGTCAATTAAAATATACTGCCGATATTTTGAAAAACAGCGGATATATTATTATGTCGGCAAATGATAGACGAATATCCTTGAATAAAGGATATACTGAATACGGATTTGCAGAAAAAGTATTTCATTTGCATATCAGGTTAAAAGACGATATTGACGAAATCTATTTTAAGGATTATATGAATGCACATCCCGATATTGCCAAAGAATATGAAAAATTAAAGCTTAGCCTTTGGAAAAAATACGAGCACAACAGAGACGCCTATACCGAGGCAAAAACGGAATTTGTAACAAAATTTACGAGATTGGCAAAGGAGAATTGCAATGGATAAAAATCAGCTTTTTAAATTTATATCAAAACAAAAAACGGCGTTTATTGCTTCCGTTAACGAGCAGGGATTTCCTGTAATTCGGGCAATGATGGCTCCGAGAAAAATAGAAAATAATGAAATTTACTTTTCGACTAACACATCGTCGAATAAGGTAAAGCAATTTCTTGCAAACAATAAGGCTTGCATATATTTTTATAAGCGCGGTAAAATCAAGTATCAGGGCGTAACGATAACCGGTGAAATGGAAGTATGTTGCGATCAGGCGACAAAAGATATGATTTGGCGATTCGGTGACAGACTTTTTTATAAGCAGGGCGTAACGGATCCCGATTACTGCGTTTTGAAATTTAAGTGCAAATCAGCCGAATATTACTGCGACTTTAAAATCGAAAATATTGAATTCTGAATTAATATAGGGGATACCGATATGAATAAAACAGACTTATACAATGGTAATATAAAAAAAGAACACAGAGGTATGGTCAATTTTACTTTAATTTTTGTTTCACTTGTACTGATCGGTTTAGGAATACTGTTATTACTGATTGCATTGCTATATGAAAATGTTGAAAACGCAACTCGAATTGCAATGTTTGTTGTTTCAGGAATATGTTTCGCGTTCGGAATGCTTAATCCTATATTCACAATCAAATTGGTAAGAATATATCCGAAACACAAAAAAATTGCATATTTCTTTTTGAAGCCTTATGTATTTGAAGATAAACAGACCGAAGTCTAAACTTCGGTCTGTTTATTTTCTTTATTTGTCAAAGGTTTATATTCAACCGAAGCTACGGTTGCAAGAAAAACTTTTGTTGCGCCTGCCGTAAAAAGCTTATAGCTGATAGCATCTGCAGTGGCGCCCGTAGTAAAAATATCGTCAACAAGCAATACCGTTTTGCTAATAAGAGGAGTACCGCTTTGGACTTTGAAACTACCTTTCAGGTTTTCAGTACGCGCTTTTAAAGACAAGGATTTCTGTTCGGGAGTTTCCTTTATTTTTTCAATAACGGAAACTACGGGTATATTTAGACGCTTTGAAATGCTTTCCGCAAGCAGCTTTGATTGATTGTAACCACGCTTGCGCTCAGCTCTTTTAGTCATAGGTACAAAAGTTAAGTAATCGATAACGGCATTGGTTTCAGCCAATTTTTTAACGATTAAATCGGCAAAATAATCTTTAAGATATGCGTCGCCGTTTTTGAATTTGTGAATAAGTTTAATTGACGTGCCTTCATATATGAGCGGTGAAACTGCAATTTCAAACAGCGGAGGTTTAGCTTTGCATTCCATACATATTTCCGGTTGAGCAACCTTTCTTCCGCATATCGGACAACAGCGTTTATTGTTGAAGGTTAAATTTTTAAGACAGTCGGGGCAAAGATTCGTGCCGAAAGTTTCAATTCCGCAAGCGTCGCAAGTGAATGATAAAGGAAACAGATTTTCCTTTATTAATTTACCGAAGTTCATAAATACTTCTTTAAATCGTTTGCTCTGTCAACACGTTCCCAGCTTAATCCGCTTTTTCCGAAATGTCCGTAAGATGCAGTCTGCTTATAAATCGGAGTGCGCAGGTTAAGGGTTTTAATAATAGAGTAGGGGCGCAAATCAAATTCTTTAATTATAATATCTGCAATTTCGCTGTCCGCAAGCTTTCCGGTGCCGAAGGTATTTACAAAAACCGAAACGGGGCGCGAAACGCCGATTGCATACGCAACCTGTAATTCGATTTCGTCGGCAAGTCCCGATGCGACTATGTTTTTACAGATATATCTTGCCATATACGTGGCGGATCGGTCGACCTTGGTGGGATCCTTGCCGGAAAAGGCGCCACCGCCGTGAGCGCATCTTCCGCCGTATGTATCGACTATTATCTTTCTGCCTGTAAGTCCGCTGTCGCCTTCCGGGCCGCCGATTTCAAATCGCCCGGTGGGATTGATAAAAAATTTAGTGTCTTTATCCAGAAGTTTTGCGGGAAGCTTACTTATAACGTGCCTAAACACGTCGTCTTTAAGTTTGCTTTGAGTGACCTTTTCATCGTGCTGTGCGGAAATTACAACGGTATCAATGCGCTTGGGCAGTTTACCGTCGTATTCGACGGTTACCTGAGTTTTTCCGTCGGGGCGGAGGTAGGGCAAAAGTCCCGATTTTCTCGCCTCTGAAAGCCATAACGCAAGCTTATGTGAAAGCGATATGGGAAGAGGCATAAGCTCTTCGGTTTCGCGGCAGGCATAGCCGAACATCATACCCTGATCGCCTGCACCGATTAAATCTTCAATTTCTCCGCCCGCTTTATTTTCAAGTGAACTGTCAACGCCCATGGCAATATCAGGGCTTTGACGGTGAATTGCAATTGCGATTTTTACATTATCATAAGCAAACGAGCCGAACGTATAACCGACGTCCTTTATCGTCTGACGCGCAATTTTTTCATAATCGACTGTTGCGGTGGTAGTGACCTCACCCATAATAAAAAGTCTATCGTATGCGGCACAGCACTCTATAGCGCATCTTGCCGAACTGTCCGTTTTAAGAATTTCGTCCACGATAGAGTCGGAAATCGCATCGCACAGTTTATCGGGATGACCTTCTGTAACGCTTTCGCTAGTAAATAATTTCTTCATAAGTTTGCCTCTAAAAAAATATTAACCCCGCTCAGCCGAGCAGGGTTATTTTTGCTTTAAATCCCATAGTTCTCGGCGTTAGCACCTTGCAAAGCAGGTTGCTGTGTGGTCTAAGAGCCGTTCTCTCGCACACTCTTTATAGGTTTTAATCAATATACCATAAAAATTAATTTATGTCAAACAAAACTTGCAATTATCAGCCATTTAAATTATAATGTTTATATGAAATGTACGCAATGCCCGGTTTTATGCGGAGCTGACAGAGAACAGAATAGCGGTTATTGCGGCGTAAATGGTATACGGATTGCCAAATATTATCTGCATCCGTTTGAAGAACCGCCGATTTCATTTAAAAAGGGAAGCGGATGCATATTTTTTTGCGGTTGCCCGTTAAAATGCGTATTCTGCCAGAACTATGAATTGTCACGTAATACGCGCGGTAAAAATATAACGGCAGAAGAGCTCGCGGAAATTTTTAAGAAGTTGGAGGACGACGGTGCGGAAAATATAAACCTTGTAAATCCTACGCATTATCTGTCTGATATTGAGAAAGCAGTATCGATATACAAGCCTGTGATACCTGTCGTCTATAATACGCATGGCTATGAAACTATTGAAAATCTTGAACGGGCGGACGCGTTTGTCGATATATTTATGCCCGATTTAAAGTTTATCGATCCGGCTCTTTCAAAACGGTATACGGGGCGCGATAACTATTCGCAATTCGCTCTTCCCGCAATAAGGTTTATGGCGCATAAGCAGTTAGTAATGCGTAACGACGGAAAAATGCTTTCAGGCTGTATCGTTCGTCATCTCGTATTGCCTCTTGCATCGTACGATTCGGTCAATATCGTTAAATTTATTTCAACTCTTCCTCCAAGCGTATATTTCAGTTTAATGGGACAATATACGCCTTTCGGTAAAATAGAAAACTATAAGGAATTACAGCGCACTATTACTGCGCGGGAATACAATAAAGTGCTTTCGGCAGTCGAGGAATACAGTTTAAAAAACGTTTTTTTACAGGATTTAGACAGCTCTGAAGCAAGTTATATCCCTCAATGGGACTTTTAATTTATGCTTGTAACGCTTGACGGTGTGGCATTCGGCTACAGTGACAATTTAATATTTGAAAAAGTATCGTTCGCGCTAAACGAGAGCGAGCGTGTCGGGCTTATAGGTGCAAATGGCGAAGGCAAGACTACGCTTATCAAACTGATTTTGAGTGAATTGGAAGCGGACGCAGGGCAAATTGCTAGAAAAAACGGACTTAAAATAGGATACCTTGAACAGAATGGCGGCTATGAAAGCGGCAAATCAGTATATTCGGAAATGCTTGAAATTTTCAGAGAAGAGCTGAATGCGGTTGAAAAGATTACAGTTCTTTCCGCCGAGTTGTCAAATACCCCGTATCCGGGACGCGATTACGACGTGCTTTCTGCAAAAATCGAAAGCTTGAACAAATTTATTTCCGCACGCGACTGCTTTAACGTTGAAGTCAAAATTAAAAGCGTTCTTAACGGTATGGGGTTTGCGAAAATGTACGACAGGGTAATAGATACTCTGTCGGGAGGGGAAAAAACAAGGCTTAAACTTGCGCGTCTTCTTCTGGAAAGCCCAGACCTTTTAATTCTGGACGAGCCTACAAACCACTTGGATATTGCAACGCTGTTCTGGCTTGAAGAGTACCTCCAAACTTTTAACGGTGCAATTCTCGTTGTCTCGCATGACAGATATTTTCTTGACCGAACAGTCACGCGTATTCTTGAAATAGAGAATAAACGCTTGATTTCGTATACCGGAAATTATTCAAAATATAAAATTCTCAAAGCGGAGCGTTTCGCACGTCTCCTTAAAGAGTACGAAGCACAGCAGGAGGAGCGCGCGAAGCTTCAAGATTACGTTGACAGAAATATTGTTCGCGCGACGACGGCTAAATCCGCACAAAGCCGTGTGAAACAGCTTGAAAGAATGGAAATTTTAGAAAAACCCTTCACTCCTCCGAAACCGCCTGCGTTCAGATTTGAATTCAATGTTTCTCCGTATGAACAGGTATTGGATATATTCGGTCTAAATCTTATGCGCGGTGACAAAAAGCTTATAGAAGACGGAAGTCTGAGCGTAAGGCGCGGTGACAAACTTGCAATCGTCGGCGAAAACGGTACGGGCAAAAGTACGCTTTTGAAAGAGATACTTCGCGGTAATCAGGCAATAAGGATAGGTCGATTTGTAAGATTTGCTTATTACGATCAGGAATCGGTAAACCTCAACGGCGAAAATACCGTACTTTCAGAACTTTGGGAACGCCACGTCGGATATACGCAAACGGAAGCGAGAAGTGCACTTGCGCGTTGCGGGCTGTTTGCCGAGGATATGCGAAAGAAAGTAAAACTGCTTTCCGGCGGAGAGAGAGCGAAGCTTGCACTGTGCGTTTTAGAGTGCGAACAAGGAAACGTTCTTTTACTTGACGAGCCTACGAACCATCTTGACCTGCCCGCACGCGAGGGGCTTGAAAAAGCATTGAAAAAGTTTGACGGTACGCTTGTTTTCGTATCGCACGACAGGTATTTTATCACCTCACTTGCGGATAAAATCGCGGAGATTGAAGACGGTAAGATTAACTTTTTCGATTGCGGATATGAGAGCTATAACGCCGAAAAGAAGAAATTAAGCGAACTAGAAAATAATAATAAGCCTAATGAGCGCAAGTCAGTCTATCACCGTTCCGGCAAAGATAGGGCGGAGGAAGAGCGGATAAAACAAAGAATTAAAAAGCTGGAAGCACAGATTGCGGAATGCGAACAAGAAGAACGTGAGATTAACGAACAGCTTGCAGATCCTGCAATAGCCTCAGATTATATCAAGGTGAACGAGCTTTTAAAAAAATTGGAAGGAATAAAATTACAGATAGATAAATTTTACAACGAATACGGAGATATGATATAATAAAATTATGGAAGAAGAAAAAAACGAAGAAAAGGTTAATATCAGGCATACTATAAACGCCGAAGAAACATTTACGCTTGCAAAGGACGTTTACGATATACGAAATGTTATAAAAAACGTATACAATAACCGTGCGGTAATCGGGCGTAGGCTGAATCTTTTAACGATGTCGTTCAGTCTTGTGTTTACGTTGATTTATGTCGCGTATATACTCGGCACCGGGTTATTGGGTAAATTGAGTTTATCGGCCGACATCGTTTTATATTGCTTGCTGGGCGTGTACGCCGTTCTGTTTACTGCAATGTTCATTTTAACAATGTGCAGTATTAAGGCAAAAGCAAAAAATATCAAAAAATTTAAAAAGGTACTGTCTTATTTTCGTTTAGCTGTCCGCATCAGCTCTATTGCGGTAACGATTACCGCACTCGTGTTTGCAATAAGCGGAGAGCAATATTCCGCAGATCATGTTGCTATTGATATACTGCTTATCATTTTTTCAATAGTCTGCCTTATCGTTCAGGTAATCCCTTTGCTTTTCGGCGGACTCGGCAAGCTTGCGCGCTGGCTTTTATCGCCTGTAAAAGTAAAATACCGTTTTGCAACAGTTGCACTTGAATGGTACGAGCTGATGTTGACGTCGGGCAGTGATAAAACTTCCGTAAAAAAAGTTTCAAAAAAATATTACGATTCTATCGGTGTTTGTCTTGATACGTGTATAATTCCCGCGCTTGGCGGTAAGTACGTAACCGCAATTAAACCCGCACAGCTTCTCGGTGTGGTTGACGGTGTGCCAAATGATGATAAACCTTTGGTTGAAGGAATACTCAAAACTATTTTCACTTATGCGACTGAGTGCGGTTATGTAACGTTAGACCCCTGCAGGGACTTGAATTTCGAGGGTAGCATAGAAGAGGAAGAAAAACAGCCCAAAACCGTAAAATCGCGTATTATGGGTATAGGTAAAAAAATAGGTATGTCCTTGCTTGATAAATATATAGATAAGAGTACTGAAAATAACGACTGAATTATTAAGTAAAAAGTCGCCCCGCGCCGTAACGGCGCGGGG
>CAMUNT010000022.1 GCA_947090365.1 uncultured Clostridia bacterium | reverse complement strand
TCAGCAAGGTCGTGCGTTGCATAAAACTCACAGCCGATTATGTATTTCAGACCCGCTTTTACGGCTTTTTCTGCAAAATGCAATGTTCCGTACATATTACCGTGGTCTGTCATACAAACGGTATCAATACCGTTTGCCTTGCAATAGCCGATTAAATTGTCAATCTTGCATGCACCGTCCAAAAGCGAATACTCTGTGTGCAGATGCAGATGTACGAAATCTGTCATAATTCCCCTCATTCCAGCGTTTTAGCTATATCTGAAATTTTTCTCATTCTGTGATTAATACAGCTTTTTGAAATATTAAGTCTTTGCGCAAGTTCTCTCATCGAGGCATTTTTATCCGCTAAACGAGCCTCTGCAACTTCAAAAAGCATTTTATCAAGGCTTTGAAGCCCGACGGTTCCTGCAATAATTTCAATTTCTCTAACCTGATTTACCGATGCAGTAACCGTTTTATCGATATTTGAAACAGAACAGTTGTTTACCCTGTTTTCGTTGTTGGTTTTATCTTTTTTTTCTACTATTTCATTGAGTTTTTCAAGACAGTTATAGGCAGAAATCACGTTTAATACGTCGGATATTACCTCTTTGCTCTTTACGTAAACAACCGCACTTTCCTTTCTTGAGACAAGCTTTGCAAGTATTTCGAAATCACACAAAAGACTGCAAAAATCACTTGCGGTTATTTTATTTGAAAATACGATTTCAAAGTGATAGCCGGTACGGCTATAAACCCGCTCTTCGGGAAGCGTACAGCTTCCTCCGCCGAGAAACGCACCTTTAATAAACGCACTTTTACAGCAGTCCTTTTCAGTAAGCTTATCACCTAAACCGAAAGAAAGCATTACGCCGTCCTTGTCCACCTTAACTATGCAAAGCTCGTTTAAAAGGCTTTGCGCTTTACTACCGATACACTCGAATGTAAGCTTGTCCCTTCCGCCCCTTGCGTCAAACCGCGCACCGCTGACTGTCGGATGCAGATTAAATTCGTTTTCAAGCATATCTATGATAAATTCTGCCGTACATTCGTTTTCGGTAGTAATTTCAAAACCCAGCTCACCGTTACGCGATATAACACTTCCGCTCGTGCGGATAAATGCAGAAATAACGGCAAGCATACAGCACCTGTCGTCTATCGGAGTCCGCGTTATTTCATTTTTGATTTCTTCGGTAAAATTAGGCATTTTATAACTTCTTTTCTTTATACTCGGCAAATCTGAATTTAGGAAGTCTGCCGTCGATATTATCGATTCTGTCCAAGGGAATTTCAGCCTGAGCCAAAATTTCATCGGCAATTTTAGTATCGCCCACTCTGTCGGCAGAATGCGCATCGGAATCGATTACGAACCTTACCCCGGTAGACGCCATTAAATTCAATTCCTCAGCCGAAACGTGCCGTTTCTTCGTGTTGATTTCTATATAAGTACCGTAATCTGCACAGCATCTTGCCACCTGCTCCAGATCACAAAAACATTTATAGTTTACGTGCGTCAGAATGTCTATCGGGTTTTTCTTTATAGTCTCGATATAGATTTTCGTCGTATTCGCAACCACCTTATCCGAAGGTTTTTTTGCAAATTTGTACGCGCTGTAATTTTTAAAGCATATATTGTAAAAATCCGAAAAACTCTTGAACCGAAGCACCTCGTGTATTCCGCACAGATAGATATCGAAATACTGCAAGTCCTCCTTTTTCATATCAGTCGAACCGTCCGCCGAAGTTATGTTACTTTCCATACCCATTAAAATTTTAACGCCCGTAAGCTTTTCGGCTTCTGTAATTTCCGCACGCAGACCGGCAAGTTTTTTTCTTCTTAAACCGAAAAGAATGTGGTTGAAACCGTGGTCGGTAATTCCCAATTCTTTAAGCCCTCCGGCTTTCGCGGCCATGGCATTTTCAAGCACAGTATTTTTACCGTGTGAATACGGCGTATGAGTATGATAATCCGCTGTAAGCAACATTTAAAAATCTCCTATGTAAACGACCTCTTCTTCAAGCATAATTCCCGTCCGCTCGAAAACGCTTTTCTTGACCGTTTTAATCAAACTGTAAACATCAGACGAAGGTCCGCCGTTATTAATTAAAAAATTTGCGTGTTCACTACTTACGCAAGCTCCGCCGTAAGTCAGCCCCTTTAAACCGCTTTCCTCAATAATCTTACCCGCACTCAGGTTTCCTTTATTTTTAAACACGCAACCGCAGCTTGCACCTTTCGGCAAATGCTTTCTGCTATTAATGTACTTAGATATATTTTCGCGGACTTTTTCGCTTGATTGAGGATAAATTTTTAATTCAACCCCCAAAATCAAACAGTTTATGTCACGCATAATACTATATTTATAACCAAATTTACATTTTTTATTTGAAAAACTGCGAACAGTTCCGTCGTACAGCAAAACGTTTACGATATTATTATCGATATATATTCCGCCCGAACCGCCGTTCATAAGCGCAAGTCCGCCCACCGTCGCGGGAATACCAGCAAGATATTCAAGCCCGCTAAAACCGGAGTCGGCGCAAAATTTTAACAGTTCGGCCACCGTTGTTCCCGCATAACAGAATAATAAATTATTGCTAACTTGGCTTATTCCGTTTAAATGTCTCGTACTGATTACCGCACCGTCGAAATATTTATCCGACGCCAGCACGTTTGAACCGCAACCGAGTATTACAGTTTTTGTACCGCTTCTATTAAGATAATCATAAACGGCTGTCGCCTGTTTAATTGAATCGGGGAAATATGCAATTCCGGCAGTACCGCCGCAAGAATAAGTCGTATTTTTTGCAAAGGAAAAGTCTTTTACAAATTTGACCTCTGCTATACTGTTAGACAAATTATTATTATCCAATCACTGTCACCTATATAATAACATTTTATTTTGTTTTTTTCAATTATTTCAGCAGTTTTTTTATCATATTTATGTCGCCTGATGAAACGTATTTTTCAAGATCGTCTTTTACTGTTTCATTTATAGGATATGTAAGTTTAAGCTCAAAGTTAAGATTTTCACACACGCCGGCCTCGTCGACGTATAGCTTCACTCCGTTACCGAACATACCTATTTTATTCAGCTCAGATTTTTTAGATAATAAAAAATCGATATACCTGCGTGCGTATTCACTGTTTTTACATTTGCCGGTTATTGAAATATTTTGATATAAATCGTTAAATTCGGTTATCGGCTTAATTGAAAAATTAACTTCTCTTGTCTTCAATCTGAAAATATCGCGCTGTGTACCTAAAAGGTACTTATATTTTCCGTTAATTAATTGAATATATGCTGCGGTCGGGTTTTCGATATCCGCCCCCTGCAAACCGCAGAAAAGCGCCGTTACGCCGACAAAATTATCCTTTCCTCTGTTGATTACGGTATTTTCCACGTTTACGTCGGAAAAATCACAATCTGTATCCAGCGCAATCAAACAGTAACAGCCGTTGCACCACGCTGTAAATTCAGTAACAATGCTCTCTAACCCGTATACTCCCGCCCCATAGGAAACAATATCCGGGGCGATTCCTTTTGATAAATTCAGTCTTGCAGCCTCGGCAGAGAGCGACATAACGGTGATATAACAGTTTTCTTTTTTATTGAACTCTTTTCCGATATTTTGTAAAAAATCGGCACGTGAACCCTTCCCCCCCTCAAAACTGTCAATCTGCCATACACTTAACGCAGTATTTTCCTTTATAGCTTTGACGCTTTCGTTTTTACAGTATATACATATAAATGAAATAAAAAAGGAAATGCAAATTGCAACTAAGGCCAGCTTTTTTATTTTGGGCAATATTTTTCTCATACATTATTGTACTAAACAATAACGCGGAAAATTCATAGGGGGAGCAATCGATTTTGCTCCCCCTCGCTTAATTGTTCAAGCGCGGAAATAATGCACTTAAACAATTAAGCTATATATTAAAGCGTGTACGCTTATAATATTAAATTGAGCATATATCTGCTTTTTATTCACAAATATATGCTCGATTATTTTAATTATTCGCCGTCATCGGGCAATTCGACGTTATGATATACGTCCTGAACGTCGTCAAGCTCTTCAAGCTTGTCAAGCATTTTAGTAAACGACGCAAGCTTATCGCCTTCAAGCACTATATAGTTCTGCGGAACCATTTTTATTGAAGCTTCAAGAAAAGATACGCCCTTATCTTCGAAATATTTTCTGACGCTTGAAAAATTTTCAGGAGCAGTAGTAATTTCGTATACATCATCCTCTGCCGTATAATCATCGGCTTCGGCTTCAAGACAATACTCCATCATTGTATCTTCGTCCAAAGCAACAGTCCTTTCTATTACGATAATGCCTTTATTATCGAACATATATGATACACAGCCCGTATTCCCCATCTGACCGCCGCACTTTGACATTGTCGAACGGATATCTCCGGCAGTCCTGTTTACGTTGTCGGTAAGTGTTTTAATAATAACCGCCGAGCCCGATACACCGTAACCTTCGTAAGTTAATTCTTTATATTCTTTATCCCCGAGTTCCCCCGCAGCTTTCGCAATAGAACGCTTTATATTTTCATTCGGCATATTTGCGGCCTTCGCTTTAGCTATTGCGTCGGCAAGCTTGGAGTTTGTATCCGGATTAGGATTACCCTTTGCCGCTACCGCAAGCTCTCGGCCTAATTTTGTAAACATTGCACCGCGTGCCGCGTCTGTCTTACCCTTCTTTGCGGCAATATTGTGCCATTTTGAATGTCCTGACATTTTCTACCTCTCAAAATTTAATTTTTATCTCAAAGCATACATTGCAATTCCGGCAGAAACAGCAACGTTTAGGCTTTCACACGTCGCGCGCATAGGAATTTTTACGGTATACGACGCGTGCTTCTTAACTTCATCACTTATTCCCGAGCCCTCGTTTCCTAAGCAAAGACAGAATCGTTCGGGCGGATTAAATGTAAAAATATCTTCACCGCACATATCGGCACAGACAAGGGGAATGTTTTCAAGTGCGCAAATCACCTCTTCACGAGTGCCCTGATAAATATTTACGAAGAAAATACCGCTCATACTCGCCCTTACCGCCTTGGGCGAATAAGGGTCTGTACAGTTTATCAAATAAATATCTTCATAACCGGAAGCATTTGCAGTACGGATTACCGTTCCTAAATTCCCGGGGTCCTGCAGACAGTCTAAAAGCAAACACCTTTTTGCGGGAGGTTTAAGCCTTAATTGCGGTATTTTTACAACTGCAAGCACACCCTGAGGAGTTTTTTCAGAAGAAATACTTTTAAAAACACTTTCGGAAACTATCGTTGCACCTGCAAAGTCGTCACGCAACTCTTCAACGCAAATTATTCTGTCAATACAACAACCTGCACCTATGCATTCCTTAACGGGTTTTATTCCTTCTACGATATATAAACCCTGCTGTTTTCTGAATTTTTTATCCGAAAGTGCAGAAACCGCCTTAATTATCGGGTTTGATTTTGAAGTAATAATCATATTGGTTCAATAAAGCAATTCGGTTCCTATACTATTAATAGGAACCGATAAAATTGCAATTAAAGTGCCGCTTTCGCTTTTTCGGCAAGCTCTGCAAAAGCATTTGCATCCGATACGGCAAGCTCTGCAAGTACTTTTCTGTTGAGGTTTATACCGGCGGTTTTGAGGCCGTACATAAACTTAGAATATGAAAGACCGTGCATTCTTGCGGCCGCATTTATACGCGCTATCCAAAGACTGCGCATATCACGCTTTCTCAGCCTTCTGCCGATATAAGCGTAATTTAACGACTTCATAACCGCCTGACGGGCGATTCTGTAAGATTTTGATTTATTACCGAAATAGCCTTTGGAAAGGCGGAATATCTTTCTACGTTTCTTTAAAGCGTTTACTGTTCTTTTAATACGCATACTTTCTGTCCTCCTTAACCTTTATAAGGAATCATAGCTTTGACGTTTGATTCCTGTGCTGACGAAACAAGCGTATTCTGACGCAAATTTCTCTTTCTCTTTCTGTTCTTTGTTTCAGCTTTATGGTTCTTACCGCCGTGAGGTCTCTTTACCTTGCCGGTTGAAGTGAGCCAGAAACGTTTTTTTGTGCCGCTGTGTGACTTCTGTTTAGGCATAATTTATCCTCCAATGAAATAATTTCTAAATTTTTCAGGCTTTAACGGGTGAAAGCATCATAATGATATTTCTGCCTTCCGTCGTCGGCGCTTTATCCTGAACCGCTTTTCCTTCCAAGCCCGCGTAAAAGTCCTGCATAACCTTTACACCCTGATAGGAACGTGCGTTTTCACGCCCTTTCATTCTTATAGAAACCTTAACCTTGTTACCGGCTTCCAGAAATTTAACACACTGTTTGGTTTTAACAGCTATATCCCCGATATCTATCGTCATTGACAGGCGTATTTCCTTAATTTCGATAACGGTCTGATTTCTGCGGTTTTCTTTTTCGCGCTTAGCCTGCTCATACTTGAATTTGGAATAGTCCATTATCTTGCAAACGGGCGGGTTGGCGTTAGGTGAAATTTTCACCAAATCAAGCCCCGCATCGTCAGCAAGATGCTGAGCTTCACGACTTGACATAACTCCTATCATTTCACCGTCACTTCCGATTACTCTGACCTCTTTATCGCGGATGGATTCGTTAACCGAATATAAGTCCTTTATAACAATACCTCTCAATTAAAATAAAAATTTTCGGGTAGCGAAAGCTACCCGAAAACAATATAAGACTTCTGCCTTAAAATCATTATCAAGCCTCTACGGTATTCCGTATGGCGAAAGGGGTAACCTTTGCTTAACGATATTATAATACGATAAAATAATTTCAATGTCAAACAATTTTATAGACTAATTAAAAAATAGTTTTATTGTTTACTTCTTTGACCGCTTTATCGATAAATTCACCGACGGAAACGGTACACTTTTCTTCAACTCCGCGCTTATTTACGTTGACGGTGCCCTCCTCCGCTTCCTTATCGCCTACGACAAGTACGTAAGGAACCTTATCAAGCTTTGCTTCGCGTATTTTATATCCTATCTTCTCGTTTCTGCTGTCAACCTCGCAACGGATACCGTTAATCGTAAGCTTCTCTGCTACCTGCTTAGCGTAATCAAGCGTTCTGTCCGTAATAGGAAGAATTTTAACCTGCGTAGGACACATCCACATAGGGAATGCCCCCGCGTACTTTTCTATAAGGAACGCAAGCGTTCTTTCGTAACAGCCTATTGAGCTTCTATGAACCACGTAAGGATACTGTTTTGTTCCGTCAACGTCGATATACTGCATTTCGAAGCTTTCGCCTGCGGCAAAGTCAATCTGAATTGTAATTAAAGTATCCTCTTTGCCGTGAACGTTTTTAATCTGAATATCAAGCTTCGGGCCGTAGAACGCTGCTTCGTCGTCCGCCTCGACGTAATCGATACCTATATCGTCGAGAATATCCTTCATCATCGCTTCGGTATTGTTCCACGCCTCGTCATTGTCGATATATTTATCGGATTTTGCTTTACCGCGCTTTGAAAAACGGAAGCTTACGTCGTTTCTCATACCCAAAGCATCGAGAATGTAGTACGAAAGGTCAAGACAGCGTTTAAACTCGTCCTCAACCTGCTCCTTAGTGCAAATTATGTGTCCGTCAGAAAGAGTGAACTGTCTTACCCTAATAAGCCCGTGCATTTCGCCCGAGGCTTCTTTCCTGAACAGCGTTGCGGTTTCCGAATACCTGCAAGGCAAATCCCTGTAAGACTTCAAACCGTTTTTAAATATCTGATACTGGAAAGGACAGGTCATAGGACGTAATGCCATTACCTCGTCACCGACGGGAGATTCACCGTCATCGTTCACTTCACCCAAAACGAACATCTTATCGCGGTAATGCGCCCAATGACCGGAAATCTTATACAAATCCGACTTGGCCATATACGGTGTTTTTGTTATCATAAAACCGCGCTTTTCTTCTTCATCCTCGACAAAACGGGTTAAAATCTGCAACATTCTCGCACCCTTAGGCATCAAAATAGGCAAACCCTGCCCAACGACGTCCGACGTCATAAAGACACCGAGATCCCTCCCAAGCTTGTTATGATCGCGTTTTTTTGCCTCTTCAACGGCAACGAGATATTCATCAAGCTGGGATTTTTTCTCAAAAGCAGTGCCGTAAATGCGTGTAAGCATCTTATTTTTTTCGTTTCCGCGCCAGTAAGCGCCGGTAAGCGAAGTGAGCTTAAAGGCCTTGATTTTTCCCGTATTAGGCAGGTGCGGTCCGCGGCAAAGGTCGGTAAAAGCACCCTGCTTGTAAAACGAAATTACCGCATCGTCGGGTAAATCGTTTATAAGCTCGACCTTATATTTTTCTTTATATTTTTTCATAAGCTTCAAAGCTTCCGCTCGAGGAAGTTCAAAGCGCTCGACCGGTGTTTTTGCATCGATAATTTTCTGCATTTCGGTTTCAATTTTGGCGAAATCGTCCTGTGTTATGGGAGTATTGAAATCGAAATCGTAATAAAAGCCGTTATCGATAATAGGCCCTATTGCAAGATTGCAGGTAGGGTAAATATTTTTTATCGCCTGTGCGAGAACGTGCGCACAGGTATGGCGGTAAACATCCAATCCCTCTTTATCCTTTAAAGTAACGATTTCGAGCATATCGCCGTCTTTAAGCTTAGTGCCGAGGTCGCAAAGATTTCCGTTAATCTTTCCCGCGACGGCAGAACGGGCAAACCCTTCGCTGATTGCGCGCGCCGCTTCCAGACAATCCGCCCCGTCGGCAACCGATACAGCATTTCCGTTTTTCAATTTGATTTCCATAATTTAATTCTCCTGCGGTTTTACAAAAAAAATGACGCCCTAAGCCAATGCTTAAGGACGCAAATTACAATTTATGCGCGGTTCCACCTTAATTGCTTAAAAAATAAGCCTCTTTTAATAACTTAAACTCTTATAAAAGTGGTTTCCCGTTATCCTGCCTGCTATGCGGTTCACAGCTATCCCGCACTCTCTGAAAGCCTCTCGGCGGTACTTGTCTTTTAAATTTAAGCTTATAAATATTTTAGTACAATAATTGTCGTTTGTCAATAATTTAATTGCCAATTTTCAATTTAAAAGGTATAATCTTAGAGAGAGGAAATTTATGGCATACACTGATTTTAACGAAATTGAAAAGAAATGGTCAAAATTCTGGGACGAAAACAAGACGTTCCGCACAAATCTGCACGATTTTTCCAAACCCAAATATTACGTGCTTGATATGTTCCCTTACCCCTCGGGCGCCGGTCTACACGTGGGACACCCCGAGGGCTACACCGCAACAGATATACTTGCCCGAATGAAAAGAATGCAGGGATTTAACGTACTGCATCCTATGGGCTTTGACAGCTTCGGTCTGCCTGCGGAGCAGTACGCCATTAATACGGGACACAATCCCGACGGTTTTACACAGAAAAATATAGAAACATTTACGAGCCAACTGAAAATGCTCGGACTCTCCTACGACTGGGACAATACTATTTCCACCTGTGACCCCTCCTACTATAAGTGGACGCAGTGGATATTCAAACAGCTTTGCAAGGAAGGACTTGCCCGCTACGTGGAAACGCCCGTTAACTGGTGCGAAGAACTCGGGACAGTGCTTGCCAACGACGAAATCGTCGACGGCAAAAGCGAACGCGGAGGCTATCCGGTCGTACGCAAAAATATGAAGCAATGGGTAATAGATATAAACAAGTACGCCGAAAGACTTTTAGAAGGACTTGACGAACTTGACTGGCCCGAGGCTTCGAAGGTTGCGCAGAGAAACTGGATAGGAAAATCCGAAGGCGCAAACGTAATTTTCAAAGTCGACGGAACGGATAAAGAATTTACCGTTTTTACAACCCGTTGCGATACGCTGTTCGGCGCCACCTACTGCGTGTTTGCACCCGAGCATAAAATCGTTGACGAAATAACGACGAAAGCAAAGCTTTCGGAGGTTCAGGCATATAAAAAGGCCTGTGCGTCAAAATCGGATTTAGAGCGTACCGACTTAAATAAAGACAAAACGGGCGCGTTCACAGGCGCATACGCACTCAACCCCGTAAACGGCAATAAATTACCTATATATATTTCCGACTACGTCCTCACCTCTTACGGAACGGGAGCAATTATGGCGGTCCCCGCGCACGACACGCGCGACTACGAGTTCGCAAAGAAGTTTTCCCTTCCCATTATTCAGGTACTGGAAGGCGGTGATATTTCAAAGGAAGCCTACACGCAGGACGGATTGCACGTGAATTCAGACTTTTTAAACGGCTTGAACAAACAGCAGGCAATAGACAAAATGGCTGACTGGCTTGTTAAGCACGGTTGCGGTAAAAAGACGGTAACCTACAAAATGCGCGAGTGGATATTTGCGCGCCAGCGTTACTGGGGCGAACCGCTGCCCGTAATTCACCTTGAAAACGGTGAAACCGTACTGCTTGCAGACGAAGAGCTACCCCTTACTCTTCCCGAAATGGATGATTATAAGGCGCACAACGGCGCCGCGCCCCTTGAAAACGCAAAGGACTGGGTAAACGTAAGCGTAGACGGAGTCAAAGGCAAGCGGGAAACCACCACTATGCCGGGCTCGGCAGGATCTGCGTGGTATTTTTTAAGATACTGCGACCCGCACAATAACGATAAATTTGCCGACTACGATTTATTGAAGTACTGGATGCCGGTTGACTTCTACGTCGGCGGAAAGGAACACTTGGTAGGACATCTGCTCTACTCGCGTTTCTGGAACAATTTCCTGTTCGACAAGGGGCTCGTCCCCTGCAAAGAGCCGTTTAAAAAACTGTTCCATCAGGGCCTTATACTCGGCGAGGACGGAAACAAAATGTCAAAAAGTCTCGGAAACGTCGTAAACCCGAACGACATAGTTGCCGAATACGGCGCAGACGTTCTCAGAATGTACGAAATGTTTATGGGTCCCGTTTCAGATACGAAGCCCTGGAATACGGCGAATATAGAGGGCGTTAAAAAATTCATCGACAGAATTCACAGACTTTATTTCGACCTTGACGCAATATCCCCAGCACCCAACCGCAATCTTGATAAAATTTACAATCAGACGGTTAAAAAGGTCGGTGAAGACTACGAGGCAATGAAGATAAATACGGCCATTTCGCAGATGATGATTTTTGTCAACGCGATATATAAAGAAATAGGCGAAGGAAATTCATTCCCGAAAGAATACGCCGAAGGACTTATTAAACTTTTGAACCCTGTTATCCCCTTTATTACCGAAGAAATCTGGAATACGGTTTTAGGGCACAAAGGAACTATTGCCTATGAAACCTGGCCTGTGTTTGACGAGTCGAAATGCGGTGAAGCTACCTTTGAATACGCCGTTCAGGTCAACAGCAAAATTAAAACGAAGATTACCGTTCCCGCTGATATGCCCGCAAACGAAATAGAAGCACTTGTAATAGCAGACGAAACAATCGCACCGTTAATCGACGGCAAACAGATAAAAAAGTTTATTTTAGTTCCCAAACGACTGATAAATATAATCATTTAAGAGTAAATGCGCCCGGACGATTTGTCCGGGCGCATTTATACTATTAAGAAACAATTTGCTTCAAATAACAATTAAATGTTAAAAAAGTGCGACGAAAAGTCGCACTTTTTTCTATTAATTGTTTGTCCGCGAATTATAATTCACCGATAAAATATCTTAAAGCTTATCCAACTCTTCTTTAAGATTGTTAAGATGCTTGCGCTCCAAGTCGATTAACTGTGTATAGAGATTAAAGATCTCTTTATCAGCTTCGGGGGGATCTAAATGATTTATGTTTGCATAAAGCAGAGCCGACTGCGAACGAATACGCTTCTGCTCTAAATCTTCCAAAGTTCTTTCGCTCTCCGCGATTGCTTTTTTTAATTCACCTTTCTTTGACATAATACTTATCCTTTAAAGCGATTGTAATAGAT
>CAMUNT010000021.1 GCA_947090365.1 uncultured Clostridia bacterium | reverse complement strand
TAGTTCTGATAGAATTTATTTGTTTTATAGCAGTAGCAAGTACCGCCAGAGGAACTGCCAAAGAAAGGTTAATCAGCGTAGGCAGGGAGGTTGCCGTTTTGGTGAACGAGGGGGACGGAGCTACGGAGTTTATCCATAATTACAGGCAGGACGGAATTATCGTTTACGTTTTGTCTAAAGACGGGGAAGTACTGTTGCCCTCAGGTAACGAAAAGTGGAATGGCGATTTATCCGAAATAGTTGAAAAGCTGAATAATGCGGACGAAAAATGTGCGCCCGTAATTTACACCAAGGCCAACACGCTTAATTACGCCGCATCAATAGATTATGAAGGCGGAAGTTATATCGTTGCAAGTTATTCGTTAAATATTTTCAACAGCTCGCTTCGTGTTTTATTAACATATTTTATAATCGTCGGCGTCAGCGTGCTTTTATTGACGGCAATGGTCGCGTATAACGTTTCTCAAAAGCTTACAAGCGGGCTTAAAAATCTGTCTGCGACAGCGGTGCGGTTTTCAGAGGGTGATTTTACCGTTAATTTCGCAAATGCGGAATATCAGGAGCTTGCCGACCTATCCGATACGCTTAATTCCATACGCGACGAAGTAAAAAAGAGCGGGGATTTTCAGCGTGAGCTGATAGCGAACATTTCTCACGATTTAAAAACTCCGCTGACAATGATTAAGGCGTACGCTTCGATGATACGCGAAATTTCGGGCGACAATCCAGAAAAACGAGAAAAACATCTTCAAGTTATTATCGATGAAGCCGACAGGCTGACGGGGCTTGTGAACGACGTTTTAAACGTTTCTAAGGTATCGTCAAAGCTTGACGAACTCAATTTTAAGGTTTTCAATCTTACAGAATTTTTGTACGGCATTATTAACAAGTTCGAGTATTTGCAGGAAACGCAGGGTTATTCGTTTATGATAGACGTCGATCCCAATCTGTATACCCGCGCCGACGAAGAAAAGATAGGGCAGGTAATTTATAATCTTTTAAGTAATGCAATCAACTATACGGGAGAGAATAAGACGGTATATATCAGCTTAAAAAACGACCCCGTAGGCGAGCGCATCAAACTTATTATTAAAGACACCGGTAAAGGCATTTCCAAGCATGAACTGTCGGAAATCTGGAACAGGTATTACCGCGCAAAAGAAAATCACGCCCGCCCGGTAAAAGGGACGGGACTCGGGCTGAGTATCGTTAAGGTTATACTGCAAAATCACTCGTTCGATTTCGGCGTTGAGTCGGAATTAGGCAAAGGCTCGTCGTTCTGGGTGGATTTTCCCGCCGTACCCGAGAAAATAGAAGAAGAACAGAATTAATAAAAAGTAACCGCTGTTCGGCAATATGCCGAACGGCGGATTTACGTTTTCAAAATAAATTTTAACTATTGCGTTTCATCGCTCCGTTTACAATTTAAAAATTAACATTTTAAAAGTAAGCTTCAAAATATTTGACTTTATTATTTATTTGATATAATATAAACATATGTTTTATTCATATAAAAACCAAATTAACTTGTAAATAAATTTTCAATAGGGTATAATCGTATAGATGAAATTTGAACTGCATTCAAAATTTAATCCGACCGGTGATCAGCCTCAGGCGATAGAAAGTCTGACGGAGGGGGTTTTAGACGGTATCCGCACGCAGGTTTTGGTGGGGGTGACTGGAAGCGGTAAAACTTTTACTATGGCTAATGTCATTAAAAACGTAAACCGCCCTACGCTTGTTATTGCGCACAACAAGACGCTTGCGGCTCAGCTTTGCAATGAGTTCAAAGAGTTTTTTCCTAATAACCGCGTTGAATACTTCGTTTCGTACTACGATTATTATCAGCCCGAAAGTTATATTCCGTCAACGGATACTTATATCGAAAAGGATATGAGTCTAAACGACGAAATCGATAAATTACGTAATTCAGCAACCAGTTCGCTCGGTGAACGCGAGGATGTAATAGTCGTTGCTTCCGTCAGCTGTATTTACGGACTGGGCGCGCCCGAGGAATATTTCCGCTTGGCGATTTCACTGCGCCCGGGTATGGAGCTCGAACGTGACGTTCTTTTAAGACGGCTCGTCGAGATTCAGTACGCAAGACGCGATATGGATTTTAAACGTTCGTCATTCCGCGTTCGCGGTGATACCGTTGAAATATTTCCCGCAAGCAATTCCGAAGTTGCAATCCGCGTCGAATTTTTCGGTGACGAAATAGACAGAATATGCGAAGAAGACGCCTTGACGGGCAACGTTATTTCCGAATTAAAACACGTTTTGATATTTCCCGCAAGTCAGTATGCCGTAGGTTCCGATAAAATGCAGAGTGCGCTGTCAATGATAGAGCGGGATATGAGAGACGAGGTAAAGGCGTTTAAGGACGAAGGCAAGCTTTTGGAAGCGCAGCGTCTGGAACAGCGTACCACTTACGACCTTGAAATGATGCGTGAAATCGGGTATTGCTCGGGTGTGGAAAATTACAGCCGTTATTTTGACGGAAGAATGCCGACCGAACCTTCGTTTACGCTACTTGACTATTTCCCCGCGGGTAAGTTCCTCGTATTTATTGACGAAAGTCATATGACTATTCCGCAGATACGCGCAATGTATCACGGTGACAGGTCACGCAAGGAAAATCTCGTAGGTTACGGTTTCAGATTGAAATCGGCTTACGACAACAGACCGCTTACTTTTGAAGAGTTCGATGCGCGTGTACCCCAGCTTATTTGCGTTTCCGCAACGCCCGCTCCGTACGAAATGGAACAGGCTGGGAACGTCGTCGAACAGCTAATCCGTCCTACCGGGCTTATCGACCCTGAGGTTGTTATCCGCCCCACGAAAGGACAGATTGACGATTTGTTGGGCGAAGTCAAAACAGTTATCGCAGAGAAAGGCAGGGTACTTGTCACTACTTTGACGAAGAGAATGGCGGAAAGTCTTACAGATTACTTAAAAGAACACGGACTGAAAGTGCGCTATATGCACAGCGACATTGACGCTCTTGAAAGAATAGAAATAATAAACGGTTTAAGAAGCGGTGAATTTGACGTCTTGTGCGGTATTAACCTTTTAAGAGAGGGGTTGGACCTTCCCGAGGTAAAGCTGGTTGCAATTCTCGATGCGGATAAAGAAGGTTTTTTGCGAAGCGAAACGTCGCTTGTTCAGACGATAGGCAGAGCGGCACGTAACGCCGAGGGCAGAGTTATAATGTATGCCGATGTTATAACGGGAAGTATGAAGCGCGCAATCGATGAAACCGAACGTCGCCGAAAAATTCAGTCTGCGTATAATAAAGAACACGGTATCGTTCCTAAAACCATTATAAAAGAGGTAAAAAATTCTATCGGTATAACCGGTAAAAAATCTTCGGCTGACGATATTAAAATTAACGATATTCCAAACGAAATCGAAAAATTGAAGGCGCTTATGAAGGTTGCTTCAAGTCAGCTCGATTTCGAAAAAGCAATAGAAATACGTGATACTATTTCAGAATTAAAAAAGAAACTTTTACAGGCAAAGCGTAAATAATTATGAAAGAAGAAATTTTTGTTAAAGGTGCAAAAGAAAATAATTTAAAAAACGTCGACGTGCATATTCCGCGCAACTCTTTTACTGTATTTACTGGGCTTTCGGGAAGCGGAAAATCAACTCTTGCATTCGATACAATTTTTGCAGAGGGACAAAGGCGGTATATTGAAAGTCTTTCGTCTTATGCCCGTCAGTTTTTAGGACAGTCCAATAAACCTGATGTGGAGCTTATCGACGGGCTTTCTCCGGCCATTTCTATCGATCAGAAAACTACTTCGCATAACCCGCGTTCTACCGTCGGCACCGTAACTGAAATTTATGATTATTTCAGATTGCTTTTTGCGCGCGTAGGCGTACCTCATTGTCCGAATTGCGGCAGGGAAATACGCAGACAGTCGGTAGATGAAATTGCCGACAAAATCGTGCTTTTGCCCGAGGGTAGCAAAATTATGGTTGAAGCTCCCGTCGTCCGCGGTAAAAAAGGTGAGTTTGTAAAGGAGCTTGCCGGCTATAAAAAGAGCGGTTACGGCAGGGTAAAAGTCGACGGTATCACTTACGATTTGCAGGAAGAAATTCGTCTTGAAAAGAATATCCGCCATAACATTTCGGTAATCGTCGACCGGCTTATAATTAAAGAGGGGATAATCAAAAGGCTGACGGACAGCCTTGAAAGCGCTTTGAAGCTTGCCGACGGGCTCGTTGTGATAGACTGCGACGGTAGTGAAGAGCTGTATTCTTCGAAATACGCCTGTCCCGACTGCGGAATATCTATCGAAGAAATCGAACCGCGTCTCTTTTCGTTCAATACGCCATGGGGCGCTTGTCCCGAATGCTCGGGCTTGGGTTTCAAGCAGACTGTCGATCCCGATTTAATCTGCCCCGATAAGAGTAAATCTCTGCGTGACGGCGCAATTAAAATAAGCGGGTGGAATCTGGAATCTTCGTCTATGACCCAGATGTATCTTTCGTCGCTTGCAAAAGTTTATAAATTTTCTCTCGACGTTCCCGTAAGCGAACTTCCGAAAGGCGTTTACGAAATGCTTATGTACGGCAACAACGGCGAAATGATAGATCTGGAATACAACGTGACGCGCTTTTCGGGAAGCTATAAAACGGCGTGGGAAGGGTTTGTTACAAATTTACAGCGCAGATATAACCAAACTTCGTCTGAGGGCGTCAAATGGGATATAGAGCGCTATATGCGCACGACCGACTGTCCCGCATGTAAGGGTAAAAGGTTAAAAAAAGAAGCGCTTGCGGTTACGGTAGGCGAAAAGAACATTATGGAAGTCTGCGATATGTCGGTTGACGATCTTGCGTCGTTTACAGACTTCGGCTTTTTCGGCAAGACCGAGCATTTAATTGCGGACGGTATAATCAAGGAAATTAACAGCCGTTTAAGCTTTTTGCGCAACGTAGGGCTCGGATATCTGACGCTGTCGCGCAGTGCGGCAACTCTTTCGGGCGGTGAAAGTCAGCGTATCCGGCTTGCTACGCAGATAGGAAGCGCGCTTACGGGTGTTTTATATATTCTCGACGAGCCGAGTATCGGATTGCATCAGCGCGATAATCAAAAGCTTTTGAATTCCCTGCTCGGTCTGCGCGATATCGGCAATACGCTGATTGTAGTTGAGCACGACGAAGATACTATGCGTTCAGCCGATTATATCGTTGATATAGGGCCTAAGGCGGGCGTTCATGGCGGTGAAGTGGTTGCCTGCGGGAGTTTAGACGATATAATCAACGAACCGCGTTCGATTACAGGCGATTATCTTTCCGGCAGAAAAAAAATCGAAGTTCCGGAAAGGCGGGCTAATCCAGACGGCAGGTGGCTGAAAGTCAAGGGCTGTAAGCAGAATAATTTAAAAAATATTACCGTTGATATTCCGGCAGGGCTTATAACTGCGGTTACGGGGGTTTCGGGAAGCGGTAAATCGAGTCTTGTAAACGAAATAATTTATCCCTACCTTGCAAATAAATTGAACGGTGCGCGTCAGCTTCTCGGCAAAAACGACGGATTTGAAGGGGTAGAGCACTTCGATAAGGTGATTGCAATCGATCAACAGCCGATTGGCAGAACTCCGCGGTCGAACCCTGCAACTTATACGGGCGTATTTACGTCAATCCGCGAATTGTTCGCCGCTACGCCCGACGCAAAAGAGCGAGGATACAAAAGCGGAAGATTTTCCTTTAACGTAGCGGGAGGCAGATGCGAGCATTGTCAAGGCGACGGAATAATTCAGATAGCTATGCACTTTTTGCCGGATATATACGTGCCCTGCGAAGTGTGCGGAGGAAAAAGGTATAACCGTGAAACATTAGAAGTCAAGTATAAGGGGAAAAGTATTTCCGACGTGCTTGAAATGACGATTGAAGAGGTGACAGAGCTGTTTAAACCCGTTACTTCGATATATAATAAACTGTCTACGCTGTGCGATGTCGGGCTTGGATATATCAAACTCGGACAAAGTGCGACAACACTTTCGGGCGGAGAGGCTCAGCGAGTAAAGCTTGCAACCGAGCTTTCGAAAAGGAGTACGGGCAAAACCTTTTATATTCTGGACGAGCCTACTACGGGCTTGCACAGCTATGACGTGGATAAACTCATAAAGATAATAACCAGGCTTAGAAACAGCGGTAATACGGTACTTGTAATCGAGCATAATCTTGACGTAATTAAGACGGCGGATTGGATAATCGATTTAGGCCCGGAAGGCGGTGATAAGGGCGGAACTGTTCTTATTGCAGGTACCCCTGAACAGGTCGCCGGGTGTGAGCAAAGCTATACAGGGCAATTCCTTAAAAGCGTTTTGGAGACTTAAATCAATAAAAAGGCGGTAAAAACCGCCTTTTTTATTATAAAATGAAGTACTATGCGTGATATAAACGATAAATTCACCCTGTCGTAACCGATTTACATATTATGATACTATGGCTAAACCTTTGACTATAAACGAAAAGTTTCCTACTACCGACGGGATAAGTCCCGATGCTTACAGTCTTGCGGTGATATCTCCCGCTTACGCCTCTCCAACCGGTGAATTAAACGCAATTCTTCAATATGTTTACCATTCTTTAAATTTCGACAGTCAGGGAATGAAAGACATAGCAGAGACTTTAGAAAGTATTGCAATAGCGGAAATGATTCATTTAAAGCTTTTGGGTAAAACGATATCGGCACTTGGTGCTTCGCCTGTTTATTGCCAGAATCCGCCGACCGCGTTTAACTTTTATTCTACTAAGTATGTTGCCTATTCCCGAAACCTTATCAACATGATAGAGGACGATATTATGGGTGAAAAGCATGCTATATGCCAATATTCAAAAATGCTTCAAAGGCTTAAAAACGAGCAGGTAATTGCAATTGTTTCACGCATTTTAGACGATGAAAAACTTCATCTTGAAACGTTGAAAGAAATATTGAGTAAAATTAAAAGTTGACAGTTTTTTGTAGTTGTAATACAATATAACTATGAACTGCGACGTAGTGATAATAGGCGGTGGCGCTTCGGGACTGGCCTGCGCCGTTCGCCTTATAAGGCAGAATGCAAATCTTAATATTGTGATTATAGAGGCAGGTGAGCGCTTGGGCAAAAAACTTGCTTCTACGGGCAACGGCCAGGGCAATATAACCAACGTAAACATTTCGCCTGACTGTTATTTCGGCGGTGGTGCGGATATTGTAGACAAAGTTGCTCTCGCTCCGGACAGGCTCCGTCTCGAAGAGGGGCTTTTTCACTGTGTTTTACAGGCAGACCAGACGGGAAGAGTGTATCCCGCGGGCAAACAGGCGTCGGCGCTCGTAGACAGTTTAATGTATGAATTACGGGGCAAGGTTAAAATTTATCTGAACACTAAGGTAACCGAAATCGGAAAAAATTTAAAAATTACTTTGTCTTCCGGTGAAAATATTTATGCAAAATTCGTCGTTCTCTGTGCGGGAGGTAAGGCGCAAAAGCAATTTAAAACGGACGGCTCGGCTTATGCTCTCGTTCAGAAATTAGGTCATAACGTGACTGAACTTTATCCGTCGTTGGTTCAACTGAAAACCGATACGGTTTTTATTAGGAATTTAAAAGGTATACGCGTTGATTGCACAGTAACTGCGTTTTCGGACGGACAATCTGTTGCAAAAACCCGCGGTGACGTAATTTTTACCGATTACGGAGTGTCCGGCAACGCGATTTTTTCGATTTCACCGTATATAGCGGACAAGCAGGGGGTCACGCTTTCATTGAATTTTTTACAGTGTGACGATGGCGAAATTATAAAAGATATTGAAAAAAAGAAAGAATTCGGGTATCCCGAATCCGAGTTGTTGAGTGGAACTCTTCATAATCAGCTTGGCAGGGCTGTTATCAAGCGGTGCGGTAGTGCGGATGCCGAAATAATATGCTCAGCGGCAAAAAACTTCACGCTTAACGTTGCGGGAACGCTCGGGTTTGATTATGCACAGGTCACGCGAGGCGGAATAGATATGAACGGCGTAACGGACGAGTTGGAAAGCAAATTCGTAAAAAATTTATTCTTTGCCGGTGAAATTCTCGACGTGGACGGCTGTTGCGGGGGATACAATTTGCATTGGGCTTTTGCAAGCGGATTTTTTGTTGCAGACAGCATTATTAAGCGGTTATGATTATACGGATAGATAATATTAAACTGAATATCGGTGAAAAGGAAGATAAACTTTTAAGCATCGCAAGGAAAAAGCTCGGCAGTAGGTTGAAGCAATTTAATATTGTAAAGAAATCGCTTGACGCACGCGACAAAAATAATATTTTTTGGGTATATTCGGTTACGGCTTCGGACGAAGAGCGCACCGAAGAGCCTGCTTTCGAAAAAATCGGAAATCCTCAAACGGTGGCAATTATAGGGGCGGGGCCCGCGGGCCTTTTTTGTGCAATCCGTTTAATAGACCATGGGTTTACGCCCGTTATTATCGAAAGGGGTGAAGCCGTAGAATACAGAAAGCCGACTTGCGAAAAATTTTTCAGCAAACGGATTTTAGATGAAAATTCAAACGTTCAGTTTGGTGAAGGCGGAGCAGGCACTTTTTCAGACGGCAAGCTGAATACGCAGACCCACAGCGGATTTAATAAATCCGTACTTGAAATATTTCATAAATTCGGCGCACCCGAAGAAATTCTGTATCTCAATAAACCTCATATCGGCAGTGATAAACTTTATACCGTTTTGCAAAATATGCGTGCTTACGTTCTGGAAAACGGCGGACAATATCTGTTTAATACTAAATTCATAGGCTTTAATCAGAAAAACGGAAATTTACAGTCGATTACTTTGCAGAATACGATAACGGGCGAAAAGAGCGAATTACGTACTGATGTTGCAGTACTTGCGCTCGGGCATTCTGCGCGTGATACGTTTACTATGCTTAATAACTGCGGAATTGAAATGCAGGCTCGCGAATTTGCCGTCGGCGTCAGAATAGAGCATCTTACAAGCGAAATCGGAAAAGCGCAATACGGCAAACGTTATATTGATTTACCTGCCGCGGACTATAAGCTTGTATCCCACGCGCATGAGAGAACCGTATTCACTTTCTGTATGTGCCCGGGCGGAGTCGTTGTACCGTCGGCAAGCGAAGCAGGAGGAGTTGTTACGAACGGAATGAGTATGTACGCAAGAGACGGAGTAAATTCTAATTCCGCGCTTATGGTACAGCTGAAAAAGGAGGATTTCGGCGGGAACGATTTGTTCGCAGGCATGCGTTTTCAGCAAAAAATCGAAAGGCTTGCCTTTGAAGCGGGAGGAAGAGATTACCGGGCGCCGGTACAGCTTTATAAAGATTTTGCCGTAAACAGAGTTTCCGGGCGTTTCGGTGAAGTAGTTCCTACGTATTCGGCCGGTTGCAAATTTGCTCCGCTTAATGAAGTTCTTCCTTCCGTCGTTACCGATGCGTTGCGGACGGCTATTCCCGATATGGGGAAAAGATTAAAAGGCTTCGACTGTTCCGACGCAATTCTTACGGGAGTCGAATCACGCTTTTCGTCGCCTGTAAAAATTGTTCGTAACGAAAACTGCGAAAGCGTGACGGTCAGCGGACTATATCCCTGCGGTGAGGGGAGCGGATATTCGGGAGGAATAACTAGCTCTTCTGCGGATGGCTTAAAAGTTGCAGAAAAAATATTCGAAAAATATAAAAATCATTAAATTTTCATATAAAATACACAATTATAGGCTATAATTAGCTTGTAATTAAGTTCACACTATAAATTTTTTCATATTCTCTCTACGAGAAGCCCGCACAATTTTGTGTGGGCTTCTTAATTTATTTGAAAAAAAGTTTCACATCTGATATACTTATTAACCATGAACACTATATGGTCTGATTTTATACAGGGAGCAAAGACGCTTTATTACAGCCGTAAATTGCGGTTTGACGATAAATTTGCAGGTCAGTATAAAGAATTATTTGATTTAGACGAAAATAAGGCGTTGAAAATTCTTGAAGTGGGGTGCGGTTCGGGTGCGCTTGCGGGTGCCTTGCTTCGGTGGTATCCTAACGCTGAAATTACCGCTATTGACCGTGACGGTGAATTTATCCGCTTTGCGAAGGAACACGAAAAAGGCGTAACTTTTATTGAGGGAGACGCAACTTTACTTCCGTTTGCAGACGAAAGTTTTGACGTTGTAATTTCCAATACCGTCTGTGAACACATCGAGCCTTCCGCATTTTACAGCGAGCAATTCCGCGTGCTTAAACCGAAGGGGGTTTGTTTGGTGCTTTCATCCCGCAGGGGTATAAGAGTCGCTCCGGATTGTTATAAATTGAATGATTATGAAAAAGAGTTCTGGCAAAAGACGAAAAAATTTGACGACGCGCTGAATAAATACTCGGTAGGCAAATATTCTATGAGCGAGGCGGAACTACCTGTTACAATGATGCAATACGGTTTCAGGAGTATAAGAACGGGCTACGTGATTGTAAATCTGACGCCTGATAATCCGGACAATACTGCAGAATTTGCTCACGCAATTATAAACGCGGACAGATATTCTGACGTTGATTCTATTGAATCGGTTAAACGTTCCAAACCCGAGTATTTTTCAAGTAATGAAATAACGCTGATGAAACGTATCGTAAACGCAAAATATGACGAACGGATTAAACGGTACGATTGCGGTGAAAAACAGTGGGATACCGCTGTGTCGGTAATTATGGTGTTAAGAGGTGTCAAGTAAAAAACTCTTGGACGGTTCATCCGTCCAAGAGTCTTATTTATATAGTATTAAATTAAACTGTTTCTACGTTAATCAGGTTGCTGTTTCCGCTTTTGCCGTTGGGGGTTCCGCCGGTTAAAACTATTTTATCGCCTTTTTTAACAAGCCCTGTATCTATTGCCGCGCGTTTGGCGTAATGGAAGAGGACGTCTACCGAGTAGAATTCTTCGCTCATAACGGGAATTACGCCCCAGCTTAAAGCCAGTTTTCTGTAAGAAACTTCGTCCGTCGTCATACCGATAATATCTATCATCGGTCTGAAACGGGAAACGGTTTTTGCGGTTGCGCCCGTCCTCGTGCATACGACTATTACGTTTGCACCTATATCGTCGGCGAGGGTGCATGCGGAGTGGGCAAGTGCTTCCGAAAGTCTCGTGATACGGTAATCGTTTTCCTTTATATATGCAATGTAGTTAGTCTGCTCTGCCTGCTCCGCGATTTTTGCCATAGCTTCAACGGCTTCAACAGGATATGCGCCTGCCGCAGTTTCGCCCGAAAGCATAATAGCCGACGAGCCGTCGTAAACGGCGTTGGCAACGTCGGAAATTTCCGCACGTGTGGGACGGGGCTGTTTAATCATTGATTCAAGCATTTCCGTAGCAGTGATACTGCGTTTGCCGTGAATACGGCACGATTTGATTATAGTTTTCTGAATACAGGGGAGTTCTTCAAATGGAACTTCTACGCCCAAATCACCTCGTGCAACCATTATGCCGTCGCACACGTCCAAAATAGCGTCAAGGTTTTTAACACCTGCACGGTTTTCGATTTTTGCGATAAGTTCGATTTTTCCCGGTTCAGACCCGCATTCTTTCAAAAAGTTTCTTACGTCGATAATGTCCTGAGCTCTCGATACAAACGAGCAGGCTACGAAATCAACGCCTTGTTCGACTCCGAACTTCAAATCTTCTTTGTCCTGTTCGGAAAGGTAAACCATATCAAGCTCTTTATCGGGGAAGAACATACTTTTTCTGTTGGAAAGCTCTCCGCCGACTACGGTTTTACATATTACGTTCGGCGTTTCGATCTTAACTACTTCGAAACGCATAAGTCCGTTGTTTAAAAGTATCGTGTCGCCCGATAAAAGCTGTTCGCAAATGCCCTTAAAAGAAACGGATACACGCGTTTTATCGCCGACTATTTCATCTGTCGTAAAGGTGAAAGTGTCGCCTTCTTTTAGTTTTATTTTTCCATCTTTGAAAGTACCTATTCTGAACTCCGGACCTTTGGTGTCAAGCATAATGGGAATGGGCACCTTTTTGCGGTCGCGTACTTTTTTAATCATTTCCATTTTTGCGGCGTGTTCTTCGTGCGTTCCGTGTGAAAAGTTAAGGCGCGCAACGTTCATGCCTGCGTCTATCATATCCGACAGTATTTTTTCATTATTGCTGGCGGGTCCTAAAGTGCAGATAATTTTTGTTTTTTTCATTTATCAATCTCCAAGAAATTAATAATTTTATTTTACTACAAAACTTATAAAAAATCAATAAATAATAATCGAAAAAGCTTTGATTTTTTTTACATTGTTATGTTATAATTGAGTAAATTTGAGTTAATTATACGGTCGCGGGCGGTGAAACCGCGTGAGGAAAGTCCGAGCATCACAGGGCAAGGGTGCCTGTTAACGGCAGGAGA
>CAMUNT010000020.1 GCA_947090365.1 uncultured Clostridia bacterium | reverse complement strand
TATGGGGTGATATAATTAACTAAAATAAATTTATGAGGTTATTTTATGGCAAGAAAACCTTTTATTGCAGGCAACTGGAAAATGAATATGACCGTTGCCTCGGGAACAAAATTAATTGAAGAACTTAAACCGCTTGTAAAAGAAGCAAAATGCGATATCGCGCTTTGCGTACCTGCTATTTTAATCCCCGCTATGACGAAAGCCGCTAAGGGTTCTAGAATAAAAATCGGTGCGCAAAACGTACATTTTGCCGACCATGGTGCATATACGGGCGAAATTTCCGCACAAATGCTGAAAGATTATGGCGTCAAATACGTAATTATAGGCCACAGCGAAAGAAGGCAATATTTCGGTGAAAATAACGACACAGTAAATCAGCGCACTATATCCGCGCTTAATGCCGAGCTTACCCCTATCGTCTGCATAGGTGAAACGCTTGCGGAACGCGATGCGGGCGATACAGAAAAAGTGCTGGCAAGACAGCTTGAATTCAATTTGCACGGCGTTGAAGACGTTAAACAGCTTGTAATCGCATATGAACCTGTCTGGGCAATCGGCACAGGCAAAACAGCAACCGACGAGCAGGCACAGGAAACCATTAAATTTATAAGAAAGAAGCTTAGCAAAATGTTTACCGTAAAGGACGCTAACAGAGTCAGAATTCTCTACGGCGGAAGTATGAACGCCGGCAACTGCAAGGGTCTTATGGCTCAGCCCGACATAGACGGCGGACTTATCGGCGGTGCTTCATTAAAGCCCGACTTTGCCAAAATTGTAAATTTCAACAAATAGCACAAAATTTGTAAAGGCGGAAACCTCTCGGTTTCCGCCTTTTAATTGTCAGTTTTTATTCAGCTTAGTCTACTCTTTCAAATACAACGTTCATAGACATTCCCGAACCATTCACAGAATACGTTATTACGCCGTCGGCATAATCATACTCCTCGGTAACAGAAGCCCCGCCACTTTTAGTAGTCATTTTGATTTTTCCGTCTGCATACGTGTAAGTTCCGCTCTGTTCGTAAGAAACTCCGCCGTTAGCCTTAGACTTAACGGTGCCTTTGCCGTTGTCTTCAAGAATTAACGTAAAATACTCATACATACTTTTGTTAATCGATACGCCGTTTATGTTTCCGCTAATTGAAGTCATCTCGTATGTACCCGCAACCTCTTTCAGTTCGGGCTTGGCACACGCCGTAAACGCACACAACATACATATTGCCAAAACAGGCAAAAGTGCAAATTTTAAAACTTTTTTCATATCATTCTCCTTAAATTTTCTATAATCATAATAACACACTCACTCATAGTTGTCAATATTCGGTAATAATTTTAATTGTTATGCAACAGAAAAAAATGCTTAACTCCGCTTGCTAAAAAATTCATAAAGGTTATAATATATAAAAAGCTATCGAGGCAGAATATGGCAAAAAAAAGTACCTTATGCAATCATCATTATGGACGGCTACGGACTTGCCCCCCGCAGGCAACGGCAATGCCGTAACTTTAAACGGAAGTAAAAACGTAAATAAGCTTTTTAAAGAATACCCCTCTTCCACACTCGGCGCAAGCGGAATGAGTGTCGGGCTTCCAGACGGACAGATGGGCAACAGCGAAGTCGCCATCTGAATATGGGTGCGGGCAGAATAGTTTATCAGGATCTTACGAAAATCACCAAAGCTATTAACGACGGCGATTTCTTTGAAAATCCCGCACTTATCAAAGCAATGGACAGCGCGAAGAAAAACAGCAAAAAGCTGCATCGCAGACTTTATAAAAGACTTGCAAGCAGAAATGAAAAAAATCGGTATCGGTAAGATTGCAACCGTCTGCGGGAGATATTACGCAATGGACAGAGATAACAATTGGGACAGAACCGAAAAGGCGTACGATATGCTCACCTTAGGCAACGGCGCTGAATGCAACGACCCCGTAAAAGCAGTTAAGGACAGCTACAAAGACGGCGTTACCGACGAATTTATATTGCCTACGAACGTATTTGAAAACGGCAAACCTGTCGGACTTATCGAAAACGGCGACAGCATAATCTGTTTTAATTTCCGTCCCGACAGAGCAAGACAGATTACGAGAGCGTTTTCCCAAAAAGACTTTATCGTACCGAAAGGCACTGCGTTCGAGAGAAAAACGGGCTACCTTGCCCCTGCTTACGTTTGCTTTACGGTTTACGCCGCACAGTTTGAGGGACTTGAAATTGCATTCCCTAAAACTTCTATGGCGAATACTTTGGGCAAATACCTTGCAAAATCCGGCAAAAAGCAGTTAAGAATTGCCGAAACCGAAAAATACGCACACGTTACCTTTTTCTTCAACGGAGGTGTTGAAAAGCCTAATGAAAATGAAGTGCGCGACCTTATCGATTCCCCCAAGGTTGCAACTTACGATTTACAGCCCGAAATGAGCGCTTATCTCGTCACCGACAAGGTTTTAAAAGAGCTTGACAGCGGAGAATTCGACGTAGTTATTTTAAACTTTGCAAACTGCGATATGGTCGGACATACAGGCGTTATTCCCGCAACGATTAAAGCCGTCGGCACCGTTGACGAATGTGTTCAGAAAGTGCTTGATAAAATTCTTGCAATGGGCGGAAGCGCGCTTCTGACTGCCGATCACGGGAATGCCGACAGGCTGTTGGCAGAGGACGGCACCCCTTTACCGCACACACGACTAACCCCGTCCCTGTTGTGCTCGTTTCTGAAAAATATAAAAATGTTAAACTCCGCGACGACGGCATTCTTGCAGACCTTGCCCCCACTCTTCTTGAAGTAATGAACCTCCCCGTCCCCAAAGAAATGACGGGGAAAAGCCTTATTAAATAATTAAAATGCTACGCAAACAGCGTAGCATTTTTTTATTTAAGTATCGATACAGATAAAGTATTGAGCATACTTCCAAGCATACTTCCGACTATGATGCCGTATACAATACACAAAACGACGGAAAATATAAAAGAAACAAGCGCGCAAATTCCGCATACTTTGGATGTTTGAGGGCGTTCATTTTTCCACATCAGGAATAAAATCAAACCTACCAACGGAATAAAGAAGCTGAGAACACCCCACCCCGCTTTCGAACCGCTGTCAGCATCAGCTTTAACCACATTGCTTTCGGATTCGACTTTCACTCCGCAGTTAGGGCACACGTATGCGTTGTCGTCAATCTCTTTTCCGCAATTTTTACAATACATATCTTTTCTCCTTTATTGTTTTGACAAAATTATACATCACTTTATGATGTGTGTCAAGGATTTTACATCATTTAGTGATATGTTTCTTGTGTGATAACGGCAAAAATTGTAGGAAAAAATTTAAAACAAGCAAGAAAAGATAAAGGTCTGACTCAATCCGAGGTTGCAAAAATTTTTAATATGACGCAACAACAGTACAGCAGATTTGAAAACGGCGTATTCGAATTAAACTATGACCAAATTCTGACATTCTGCGAATTTTACGATATTACGCCGAACGATTTGTTCTGTAAAGACAATTAACTTATATATTCTAAAATAAACGCAGTCATAAACCGATTTACAAAAAAACACTGACCGGATTATAATAATAACGTGGAAAAAAATACGCTTAACGAAAAAAAGAGGTTTGACCCCTCTTCATTTTTTACTAAAAATTATATAATATGTATTTGCGCAATATTCTGCTGTATTTTGTGGGGCAGTGCGTTCCCTTGCGTCAAAATAGGTTATAAGCTTTTTAACGTGAACACGGACAGCGTCCCCTCGCTAATGCTTTTCGCAGGTACACGTTTTGCACTTGCGGGCATACTGGTAATAATTTTCGGATGTATCACGCAAAAAAGATTTTTAGTTCCGAAAGCAAAAAATTTATGGCGGGTAGGTCTTTTATCTGTTTTTCAGACTTCACTGCAATATACCTTTTTCTATATCGGACTTGCGCACACCGCAGGTGTTAAAGCTTCCGTACTGAACGGATTAGGCGTATTTTTCACGATAATTATTGCGTGTTTTATTTTCAGAACCGAAAAATTTAATCTTGTAAAGCTTACCGGCTGTATTTTAGGCTTCGGCGCCGTAATTCTCATTAATTTAAACGGTGATTTTTCCTTTGAATTTTCTATACTCGGCGAAGGATTCGTAATTCTGTCTGGACTGTCGGCAGCGGTTTCCGCCGGGCTTGTCAAAATTTTTTCAAAGCACGAAAACACGACTGCTTTATGCGGATATCAGTTTTTAATCGGCGGAGTTATACTGATTATAATCGGTCTTTCTTTCGGAGGAGCGTTCCGTCCCGTATCAGTCGGAAGCATATTTATGCTGTTATATCTCGCGCTCCTTTCAGCCTGCGCGTTTACTTTACAGGGCTTTTTACTGAAATATAATCCCGTTTCAAAAATAGCGGTTTTCAAAAGCACTAATCCTCTGTTCGGAGCCGTATTTTCTGCTGTCATTCTGGGTGAAAGCGACAAGCTTTTATCGTACTTTACTTTAATTGCAATAGTTTTGGTATGTCTCGGAATATTTATTATAAATAAATTCGGAGAAAAACGGTTAAAAAATGAAAAAAGCGGATAAAATTGATTGTAAATATTTTTAAATTATGTTATACTTCTTAGGTAAATTAAGTTAGAGGTACTTTATGAGTGCATTTTTATTGGCTAAATCTTTTGACAGTACAGAGTTTCTCGTTTATCAGATTCTGTCGATTATAGGTCTTATACTGGTGTTTTTAACCGCACTTGCTACAATTTTTATAGTTCTGTTCCAGAAGAGCAATTCCGACGGTATTCAGGGAATTACAGCTTCGAGCGAAACTTTCTTCGGCAAAAACAAAGGTCAGTCGATTGAAAGCCAGCTTAAAAAATGGACGTGGATTTGTCTTGGAGTGCTTGCATTCCTTTCGATTGCCATTTACATCGTAGGAATTATAGTTCAATAATTGTAAATCAAGGACGGCCTAAAGCCGTCCTTTTAAAATATTTATGAAAAGAAAAGAAATAAAAACTTTTGTAGGGACAGTTCAGGCAAACGAGCGCGGATTTGCCTTTATCATTCCCGACGATAAAGAAAAATTTAATAAAGACTTCTTCGTCCCCCGCCATTCGCTTAACGGCGCATATAACGGGGACAAGGTACTTGCCTTGCACGTTTCCGGAACAAAGGACGAAGCTAAAATCATTAAAATAATCGAACGCGCAAACACTTTGATTGTTGGAACTTTTGAAAAAACAGGCAAATCGGCAAAGCTTTATCCCGATGACGTAAAGCTTCCGAAAATAATAATTCCGCTAGCGCTTTCCGGCACCGCAAACAGCGGTGACAAGGTTTTATGTGAAATCACCTCTTACCCTACAAGAGGCTTACCTCATGGCAAGGTCGTGGAAACTTTGGGCAGAAGCGGTGATTTTGAAGCCGAAGAGCTTTCCATTATCCGAACCTACGGGCTTTACGAAACTTTCCCCGACAACGTTATCGAAGAGGCTGAAACAGTATCTCAAAAGCCGATTACTCCTTACGGACGGCTTGATTTGCGCGATCAACTCATTTTTACAATTGACGGAGAAGATACACGTGATATTGACGACGCCGTATCACTTGAAAAGCGCGACGGAAAGTATATTTTGGGTGTACACATAGCAGACGTCAGCAGATACGTCGCGCCTAAAACCGAGCTTGACAAAGAAGCATACAGGCGCGGTACAAGCGTCTATTTCCCCGACAGGGTTCTGCCAATGCTTCCAAAGACTTTGTCAAACGGAGCTTGCTCTTTAAACGAGGGCGAAGACAGATACGCACTGTCCTGCATAATGACCTTTGACCGAAACGGAAACAGAATAAATAGCGAAATTGCAGAAAGCATTATAAACAGCAGGCATAAAATGACCTACCCCGCCGTTACTGCTATCTGTGACGGCGACAGGTATTACTGCGAAAAATACCGCGACATTGTAAATACCGTTTCTGATATGCAAAAGCTGTGCATTATTCTGGAAAACAAGCGTAAAGCGCTTGGCAATGTCGAGTTGGCTGTCAACGAACCTAAAATTTATATCGACGAAAACGGCGAAATTGTTATTAAAAACGGCGAACGCGGTATTTCGGAGCGAATAATTGAACAGTTTATGATTTCCGCAAACGAAGCTGTGGCAGAATTTTTACTAAAAAACGACGCCCCCTGCCTTTTCCGTATCCATGAAATTCCCTCGCCCGAAAAAGCGGAAATGCTGATGACATTTTTAAAAGATTTGGGAATCAGATGTAATTTTAACACAGACAACGTTACACCAAACGATTTTCAGGATATTTTAAAAGCCGTACAGGATAAACCGTTTGCCGGCGTCGTTAATAAAGTTATGCTTCGCAGTATGCAGAAAGCGCGTTACAGCCATATTAATGCGGGGCATTTCGGACTTGCCTCCTCCGCTTACTGTCATTTCACTTCGCCAATCAGAAGATACCCCGATCTGTTTGTTCACAGAAGCGTCAAGGCAGTGCTTCACAGTGATAATAAAGCACTGCATAAATACGCCACGTTTATGAAATTTGCAGGTGACGACTGTTCTTCACGGGAGCGTATCGCCGATGAGGCAGAGCGCAGTGTCGACGATTTATATAAAGTAGTTTATATGTCGGAACACGTTGGCGAAACCTTTGACGCAACCGTTTCGGGAGTTACGAATTTCGGAGTGTTCTGCGAGCTTGAAAACTCCGTTGAGGGACTTATCGACTTTGACGCTTTGCCCAACGACCGCTACGAATATTTCCCCGAAAAATTTGCAATTAAAGGCAGAAAACATTCATTTAAGTTGGGTGACAAATTAAAAATTCGCGTTGACGGATGTGATTTCGGCAGCATGCGCGTTATGTTTTCGCTTTACTATTTTAATTAATATGATATAATATAGAAATATGAAACAGATAACCTATAACAAATATGCTACTTACGAGTATTTTATACTTGAAAAATACGAAGCGGGTATAGTTTTAGAAGGTGCGGAAGTAAAATCATTGAGGGCGGGAAATTGCAACCTTAAAGACAGCTTCTGTTTTATTCGGGCAGGTCAGCTTACACTGAAAAACGCTCACATTGCCGTATACGATAAAGCAGGTGCATTTTCGACAAAGGAAAGCAAGCGCGACAGAAGGCTGTTGATGCACCGTTTTGAAATAGATAAAATCGTGGGAAAGATAAACGAAAAGGGCTATACGCTTATTCCCCTTTCACTGTATTTTTCCGGAAGTTTAGTTAAAGTTGAGCTTGCACTTTGCAAAGGCAAACAAAACTACGATAAAAAACGAACTATTGCAGAGCGCGACCAAAAACGCGCGCTTGAAAGACAAATGAAAGAATACAAGTAAAACGCGCGGAGCAATTACTCCGCGCGTTTATTTTTATTCGTAATATTTGAAGTGACTGCTTTCAAATTCAATTGAAACTTCGCTTTCCGCTTTATCTCTTTCAATTGTCAGAGTCAGCGTATCGCCGACTCTTGCAGAAATCAGCATTTCCGATAAGCTGTAATTACGCGTAACTATTATATCTTCTTTTAACGTTCCGCTTGCAGACGTTAATTTTGCGGATACCAAAATATCGCCTGCCTGTAAAGCTCCGCTTGCAGGCCTGCCGGAGACGCTACTTACTCTTATCAGCTCTGTTATAACGGCAACTCTGTCCTCGTTAAGTCTTGCATAGCTGTCGGCAACAGTGGTCGTAATATTAAGCAAAACCTTATTAATTCCGCATTTAGTTCCGGAACCGTTAATATGTTTGTTACCGTTTGCCACGTAACTGTCGTACATAGAAACTACAAGACGGCGTACTGTATTTGCAGGCAAGGCATAGCCCATATTGTCAATCTCTTCGCCTTCGTCTTTGGCGTTGACCACACCGACAATTTTACCTTCGGTATTGAACAGCGCACCGCCGGAATTACCGTGATTTATAGGGGCGGTCGTGCGAAGCACGCGATAGCTGTATGCCGAAGTCTCATCCACGTCTGAAAGCCCCACCTCTATTATCTCGCTATCCTTGGAAACAATACCGTTAGATGCAGACATTCCCTCGCCCGAAGCATTACCGACAGCATAGACCGTCTCGCCTACGACTGAACAGTCACTCTGTACAAAGCTATCGTTCAACGCTTCCGCAACAGTCGTTTTATTGCTGACCGCAACCGCATCACTCCGCTTTAAAACAGTGCTGTCCGTAATCTTTAAAAGAGCTATATCATAGTTTGCAGAAGCCCCCACGATCTCTGCCTGCATACGGTAATTTTCATCTTTGGTAATATCGTTGCCGGATAAAACGTAGTTTACTCCGGAAGTGTCCTGTCCGTAAAGATACAGTCTTATATCGTCGCAATAGGTCGTATCGGAAGAGTCGTCGTAAATAACGTGACAGTTAGTAACAACGTATGCATCGCCGGCTGTTTTATCCATCCATAAAATCGCACCAGACCCAGTATAGACCTTATACGTTGTAAGCGTTGACCCAAAAACTCCGGGACGGCGCGTCGAATACGAAAATCTCGTTAAAATCGAAACTCCGGACATTAGCGAACGATTAATTGTTGCACGCAGACTCGCCGCATTGTTTAATTCACTACCGTCGTAGCTTAAATATTCCTTTAAAAACTCATCGAAAGTAGCACCTTCGTGTTCGGATGCGTATTTGTTATATAAATCGTCGATAGTAACGTTCTGTCCGTCTTTACCGTCTCTGCCATTAATTCCGTCAGCTCCGGTTAAAGAACACCCCGCAAACAGCATTGAAACAGAAAGAGTTAAAGTCGCCAATAAAATAAGTATTTTTTTCATTTTAATTTCCCGATTTTTTATTTTACAGTTTTATTCCGTTCTTTTGCAGTAATTCCCTTGCCGATTCAACGCTGTCAACGCCGATTGCATTTTTTACGGGAGCAAACTCCTTTTCCCTTTCCACTTCAAACGCAAGGCAGCTGCCCATATTCCTTACCATATCTACGGCAAGCGTTTCGAACTTATATGCATTGGGTTCATCAGGCTCAATCTTTCTTCCGTCGACAATATGTGCAACCTTCTTTTTGGCAAGGTGATACGGAAGCTTCCAGCTGATTATAGCATTCAAAACGTGAACGTTAAACAGATAATTCAAAATTACCCCGTACGGATACGCAAGTTCACCGTTTTCGTCTTCCATTTCAGCAAGTTCCTTCGGAAGCTCGTAATACTCGATTATGTCCGGTCTGCCGTCATTCGAGCAAAGTACTCCCACGCGCTCTTCGGGACAGGCTTTTCTGACGACCTTTGCTCCGCAAAAGCTACGGTCCAACGAAGTTGCGCCGATAAAAACCGGATCACAAATTTTTTGCAAAACGTTATCAACGGCGAAAACGTTAAGCCACTCGATACCTTCTTTTTCTAAAACGTCTGAAAGCCCGCTGTTTACAAGCGACGAGTACCAACCGCCGTTGCCGTTAGGCGAAAAAGCTACTCGGTGCTTCTCGCAAAGTAAAATTTTTCCGTCCAGACCGCAAATCGCTTCTTTATCCTGCACGTAAAAATGAATTTTATCAGTCGGATAACCGAAATAATTGTTTTCCTTAAAAAAAGCTACGGTGTCATTGTTATTTATTTCACTCGTCATTACAAACAGGTGAAAATAACCGCCGTACTCATTAGCAACTTCTTTTGCATTGTTTATAAGCTGGCCGAAAATCGAAAGTTTGCGGGATACGCCTATATTGTACATCCCCTTGGGTTTATCGAAGCCAAGCCTCGTACCCTGACCTCCGGCAAGAATTACTGCGCCTACTTTTCCTGCACGAAGAAGCTTTAAACCTTCTTCTCTATATTCGGCGCTATATGCCTTTATTGCATCAAGGCTTTTAGCGTTAATGGGTGCAATTTTTTTCAGATTTTTCTCCGTTTGATGATTATTTATACAAGCCATAACTGAAAAATCGATACGCGAAATATCTTCCAACAACTCGGCTCTCTTATTTTCGTCAAGCTCGCCGTAATACTTTAAAAGCTGTTCTTGCCCGTTATCCTCTAAAAGTTTTTTGATTTTATCTATGTTCATTTGTTTTCACTCTTTTGATTTTATATACAAGATTATATATTAACCGCAAAAATAAGTCAATAAATTATAATTTCTATTGCATTATTTGTATTGCTGCTATATAATAATATTTGCAATTCTCTAATAGTATAACAATATTGAATAAGCTTCGGCTGAAAAGGAGGAAAAATGTACTGTACTGTTTGCGGAGAGAAACTTACGCTTATGTTTAAACAGGAAGAAGGGCTTGTGCCTTATTGTAAACAGTGTGCGGAATACCGCTTCCCGCACTTTGCAACGGCCGTCAGTATGGTTGTTACCAACAGAACAAAAGATAAAATTTTGCTTGCCCGAAACAACGGGCAGAAAGATTTTGTACTTTTTGCAGGTTACATTAAAAAGGGTGAAACCGCTGAAAAAGCCGTTACCAGAGAATTTAAGGAAGAAACGAAGCTTGACACTGTTAAATATAAATATATGGGGTCACGCTTCCACGAGCCGAAAGAAGTACTGATGCTCAACTATTTAATTATAGCGGAAAACGGCGAAATTGCTCTTGATGAAAACGAACTGGCCGAAGCAAAATGGTTCGACCCCGAAGCCGCTTTGGAAGCAATAAGAAAAGATTCCGTTGCAGAAGCGTTTTTAAAAAACGCACTCAGTGAAATAAAGAAATTGTAAATTAAAACGGCGCACGAATGCGCCGTTTATTGTTATTCAGCTTCGACCGTCACTACAATTTTACTTGTAATTCCTTCCATTAATTTTAAATCGATATCGTAAGTTCCCAGCGTTTTTATGGGCTGTGACAGAACTATTTTCTTTTTATCTATTTCGTAACCTGCGGATGAAAGCGCGTCTGAAATATTTCTGCCCGTAACCGAGCCGAATACCTTTCCATTCTGACCAGCCTTAATTTTTACTGTAAAGGTCTTACCTTTGATTTGCTGCGCAAGTAGCTTTGTTGCCTTTATCTCTTCCGCCTTATGGAAATCGGCAGACGATTTTTTCTGTGTCAAATCATTGAGCTTTGACGCTGTAGCGATTTCGGCAAGTCCTTTTTTAACGAGGAAGTTACGCGCATATCCTTCGTTTACATCAACTACTTCTCCCTTTTTACCCTGCCCCTTTACGTCTTGTAACAAAATAACTTTCATAAGTATCTCCTTTTGCTATTATTTTACAATTAAAACTGCAATTTGTCAATATGTTTGCATAAAGAGCTTAAATCGGCACAAAATAAAATCGGAGGATTTATAAATGGAAAATTATAATCACGATATTGCTTGTAACGTAAGCACTTGCAAATACAACTATCACGGTTGCAACTGCAAGCTTGATAAAATCACCGTAGGGTGCGGTTGCGGAGATACCTGCACTTGCTGTGAAAACTTTGACGAAAACGTATAAACTAACTTTAATTTAAACAGGCGGGTCTTTCGACCCGCCTGTTTAATTTTATTTATTAAAATTATCTTTTAAAGAAACTATTTCCGAAAGTGTAAATCCGTTTCCGGACGATTTTTTGTAGTAACCGGTGCGCATAAGCTGGAAAGGTTTACCGTCGCCGCTGTCGGCAAGATAGGGTTCCGCTTTACCCGTAAACACTTTTTCGCTGTCCTTGTTGAGTCTTTCCGCATAATCCTGATCTGGATACTGTTCGTCGGTTAAAAGAGGCTGATACTGCTTAAACGTAACGTCCTTGCCGTACTTTGAGTCCACCCACTGAACTACGCCCTTTGCTTTAACCTCCGAAGGCTTGTCTGAACCGCTCCTCGTTTCGGGAAAATAAGTGCATAATATTTCTTCGATATCTCCGTTGTTATCCAACTTAACGTCGTCGCAACGGACGATATACGCGCTTTTAAGGCGCACCGTTCCGCCCTTATACAGCCTTTTGTATTTGGGAGGAGGGTTAAGCGAAAAATCCTCTCTGTCGATATATACCGAACCTGTAAATTTGATATTTCTCGTCCCGCCTTCCGCATTCATAGGGTTTTTCTCGAAGGTAAGCTCTTCTTCACCGATGTAATTGGTTATCGTAAGCTTTACGGGATTTAAAACCGCCATAGCGCGCTCGGCATTTTCATTGAGATTATCGCGTATACAGCTGTCAAGCTGAGCCTGGCTTACCACTGAATACGCCTTGGCAACGCCGATATCCGCGCAGAATTTTTTTAAAGCCTCCGGCGGAACTCCGCGGTTTTTAAGTCCTGCAATTGTAGGCATTCTCGGATCGTCCCAACCGCTGACCACCTTTTCGTCCACAAGCTTTTTGAGATACCTTTTTGACATCAGCATATTGGTAATATTAAGCCTTGCAAATTCAATCTGTCTGGGAAGCGGTGCTTCAAAGCCTGCCTTTCCCACGAACCAGTTATACAAAGGACGGTGATTTTCAAATTCCAGCGAACACAGCGAGTGTGTAATGCCCTCTATTGCGTCGGAAACGGGATGTGCAAAATCATACATAGGATATATGCACCATTTGTTACCTGTACGATAATGCGAAACGTGGGCAATACGGTATATAATGGGATCGCGCATATTTATATTGGGCGAGGCCATATCTATTTTTGCACGCAGAGTTTTAGCCCCGTCGGGATATTTACCTGCCCTCATTTCGCGGAAAAGGCGCAGATTTTCCTCTACGCTTCTGTTTCTGTACGGTGACGGTGTTCCCGCTTCGGTAAGAGTTCCGCGCGTCGCCGTTATTTCTTCCGCCGACAAATCGCAAACGTAAGCGTTGCCGTCAATAATATATTTTTCGGCAATTTCATAAAGCTTTTCGTAATAATCGGAAGCAAAAACAAGCTTATCGTAGTCAAAGCCAAGCCATTTACAGGCGTCGACCAACGAGTCCACGTACTCGTAATCCTCTTTGGCGGGATTGGTATCGTCCATACGCAAATTCAGTTTAGCGCCGTATTTTTCCTTGACCCCGAAATTTATGCACATCGCCTTGACGTGCCCAATATGCGGATAACCGTTAGGCTCGGGCGGAAAACGGACTTGAAGCTGATTGCCCCTCGATTCAAATTTCCCCGCTTCGAGTTCCTCGTTAATAATTTGTTCTATAAAATTTGATGCTTCGGGAAGTTTCATATTCTACTCCTGTATTTGACTTAAATCAACTCAATCCGCTGATAATACCGTTTTCATCAATATCGATATGCTCGGCGCAGGGAACTTTCGAAAGTCCCGGCATAAGCATAATTTCGCCCGCAACGGCAACTATAAAATTTGCACCGCCCTTATAGATTATATCTCGTACGAAAATTTTAAAATTTTCGGGGCGGGAAAGTTTTTTGGGGTCGTCCGATAAAGAATACTGCGTTTTAGCAATAATTACGGGCAAACCCTTAATTCCCCTGTTTTCTATATTTTCGATTTTTCCGAGTGCGGCTGCGGAAAATTCCGCACCGTCACCGCCATAAACGTTTTTAACTATATCCTCGATTTTCGTCTTTATCCCGTCGTTTAAGTCATAAGCAAAGTGAAGCTCTTTTTTAACTTCGCAGGCTGCACAAACCGCTTTTGCAAGCTCTTCACCGCCCTCACCGCCTTTCAGGAAAACGTCGGTAAATACCGAAAGTGCACCCGCTTTATTGCATGCCTGCAAAACAGCGTTTATTTCGGCTTCGCTGTCGGTTGCAAAACGGTTCATTGCTACAACTACGGGTTTATTATAAACCGTTTTCATATTTTCAATATGCTTTAAAAGATTTGGAAGCCCTGCCTTTAACGCGTTTAGATTTTCCGCCGCAAGGTCAGCCTTATCTGCTCCTCCATGCAACTTTAAAGCCTTTACAGTTGCAACTATAACAATACAATCGGGCTGAATACCCGCAACACGACATTTTGTATCAAGGAATTTTTCCGCGCCAAGGTCCGCACCGAAACCTGCTTCAGTAACCGTATAATCGGCAATCGTCATTGCCGTATAGGTCGCACGAATAGAATTACAGCCGTGCGCTATATTTGCAAAAGGACCGCCGTGAACGATTGCGGGAGTTCCTTCCAGAGTCTGTACAAGGTTAGGTTTTATTGCGTCTTTCAATAGCGTAGCCATAGCACCGTCGGCGTTCAGCTCGTGCGCGCGGACGAAATCGCCGTCTGCATTTACGCCTACGACTATATTACCTAAACGCTTTTTCAAATCAGCAAGATCTGTAGCAAGGCATAAAATTGCCATAATTTCGGAAGCAGCGGTTATTTCAAAGCCCTCCTGCCGTTTATAGCTTTCACAGCCTTTCATCGCGCCGGCTTCGCAGTTCAGCGTAATTTCTCTGAGCGCCCTGTCGTTCATATCCATACAGCGACGGAAATAAACATCCTTTATTTTAAGCGTGTTTCCGCGTAAGATATGATTGTCAATCATTGCGCATAAGAGATTGTTTGCCGAAGTAATTGCGTGCAAATCGCCTGTAAAATGCAGATTGATGTCGGCCATAGGCACGATTTGCGCGTATCCTCCGCCTGCCGCACCGCCCTTTATTCCGAATACCGGACCTAATGACGGTTCACGCAGAGCAAGACAAACTTTTTTATTCAACCGGGCCATACCGTCGGCAAGACCTATGGAAACGGTAGTTTTCCCCTCTCCGCTCGCGGTGGGATTTATTGCCGTAACCAATATAAGCTTTGATTTCGGATTTATTCGTTTCAAATCGATTTTAGCTTTGTATTTGCCGTATAATTCAAGATTATCTTCTGACAAATTAAGTTTTTTTGCTATTTCCCTAATATCCCGTAATTTACAGTTTTCGGCGATTTCAATATCAGACAGCATTTTTGCTCCTATCACTTAAATATATAGAATTATAACATACCGCACGCGGAAAAGTATATCGTTTAGAAGAACTTTTTTAAATATTTTATATATAATCACGCTTGACTTGAATTTACAATTAATATAAAATATAGCTATACTTATTAAGGAGCTCAATTATGGCAGAGAAAAAACGCGCTGTGACTATGGACAAATTAGTCGCGTTATGTAAAAACAGAGGCTTTATATTCCCCGGAAGCGAAATATACGGCGGACTTGCGAATACGTGGGACTTCGGACCGCTCGGCGTTGAATTAAAAAATAACGTCAAAAAAGCGTGGTGGAAAAAATTCGTTCAGGAAAATCCGTATAATACCGGTCTTGACTGTGCGATACTTATGAATCCGCGCACCTGGAAGGCGTCCGGCCATCTCGGCGGATTTACCGACCCGCTTATGGACTGCAAAAGCTGTAAATCACGCCACCGCGCCGATAATCTAATCGAAGATTACTGCAAAAAGCATAAGATAAACTTATCCGTCGAAAATATGGATAACGAAGCAATGGAAAACTTCATTGCCGAAAAGAAAATCGCCTGCCCCGTATGCGGAAAAAGCGATTTTACGCCGATAAGAAAATTCAACCTTATGTTTAAAACCTTTCAGGGCGTTACCGAGGACAGCGTAAATACCGTATACCTCCGTCCCGAAACCGCGCAGAGCATTTTCGTCAACTTCAAAAACGTACAGCGTTCGGCGCGTATGCGCGTGCCCTTCGGCGTTGGGCAGATAGGTAAATCTTTCAGAAACGAAATCACCCCCGGCAACTTTATTTTCCGCGTGCGTGAGTTCGAGCAGATGGAGCTTGAATTTTTTTGTAAGCCCGATACCGATTTGGAATGGTTTGCTTATTGGGAAAAATACTGCAAAGACTTCCTCGTTTCGCTCGGAATAAGTGAAGAAAACCTCAAACTGAGAGCACATTCGAAAGAGGAACTTTGCTTCTACTCGAAGGCGACCACCGACTTCGAATACAACTTCGCGTTCGGCTGGGGCGAGCTTTGGGGAATTGCCGACAGAACGGACTACGACCTCAAACAACATCAGGCGGAAAGCGGTGAAAATATGGAATATACAGACCCCGTAACCAATGAGAAATACGTGCCTTACGTGGTTGAACCCTCACTCGGCGTAGAGAGAGTTTTCCTCGCATTTTTAACCGAAGCCTACGATGAAGAAGTGCTTGATGCGGAAAAGAACGATATAAGAACCGTACTTCACCTCCACCCCTTCCTTGCACCATACAAGGCTTGCGTGTTGCCTTTGCAAAAGAACTTATCCGAAAAAGCCGACGAAATTTACAGAAAGCTTGCTAAAAAATTCTCCGTAACTTACGATGTTACAGGTTCAATCGGTAAAAGATACCGCCGTCAGGACGAAATAGGTACTCCCTTCTGCATAACCGTCGACTTCGACACTTTAAACGACGATACGGTAACAGTCCGCGACCGCGACAGTATGCAACAGATAAGACTTAAAATCGACGAGCTTGAAGCTTATATAGAAAAAAGTCTGGAATTCTGACAAATATAATACGGGTGGCAAGCGCATTGAATGTGCTGCCTTTCCGCAGACATTTTTATTAGTTTG
>CAMUNT010000019.1 GCA_947090365.1 uncultured Clostridia bacterium | reverse complement strand
CCGAAGGGGAGAGCGAAATGCCCTTAAAATCAATGAAATTCAACTTTCCCGTGTATAAAGACGGGAAAGAGGTAAGGGAAATCTTTTTGAACAGTGATACAAATGTCGAGACGTTGGTCGTCCTGTCCCGCAGACGGAGGAGTCCGGAAGAAACGAGGACGTAAAAATCAGAGTAAGAAAAACGGATAAATTAAAAGGAACTTCTTTTTTTGAGGTTCCTTTTTTATATGCGAAATTTCCGCGACAAATTTCGACAAAATTCTTTATTTTTGAATAGATATATGTTATAATATAACTAAGAGGGTAATATGACGCAAAGCGACGCGCTATTGGAGCCGTTGGACGGCTATAATAAACTTTATAAAGATCTGCACCTCAGATACACTGAGGAGGCCTTTGACGAGCTTGCAAGAAATGGCAGGGTCAATATCGACGCAAACAAAAAGACGGTTGCCGATTACAAGCTAAGGCTTACCGAAATCGGGAAGATAAAAAGCACTATTGCCAAATCGAAAGCGCTTCGCGTTTTTCTCATAGTTTTAAGCGTAATTTTGGGTATAGCGGGCGCGGTAATGCTTGTTTTGTCAATCGGCGGAAGTCTTCCGCTGTGGGCCGGTATACTTGCTTTGGCGCTTGCCGTTGTGTTTATCGTTCTGATTATAGTTGCGATAATAAAAAAAATAAACCCGAAAATCAAGAAAAACCAAGAAATATGCGAAGGGTTGCAGGCGGAAGCGGATCAGCTTTTAAAAGAGGCCTGGGCGCAGATGGCGGGGCTGAACGCGCTATACGACTGGAATATTCCGCAAAAGCTTGTTACTAAGACCGTTCCCGTAATCGAAATGGACGAAAATCTCAACGAAGAGCGGTTCACTTACCTCCACGAAAAATACGGGTTTGAGAAAAACGGAGATGCAACCCGTTCCACCCAGTTCTGCCAGTCGGGCGCGATACTCGGCAATCCGTTCGTCATTTTAAAGGATTTGAAGCAGAGCTGGAAAAAGCAGGCCTATACGGGGGCGATTACCATTCACTGGACTACCACCGTCCGCACTAAGGAGGGGACGAAAACAGTCCACCATTCGCAGGTGCTGACGGCGACCCTGTTCAAACCCAAGCCCGTATATAATTTGGATACGTATCTTGTTTACGGAAACGAGGCGGCGCCCGATTTAACCTTTTCGAGAGCTCCGTCCGGCGCAACCGGAAAAGATGAAAAACAGCTTCGCAAATTCGTCGCTTCGCAGGCGAAAAAGCTTGATAAAAAGGCGCGCGAAGCAATTTCCGACGGCGAAAGCTACACGAGGCTCGGCAACGACGAGTTCGAGGCGCTGTTCGGCGGAACGGACAGGGACAACGAGATTGAATACAGAATGCTGTTCACCCCGCTTGCGCAGAAAAATCTGTTAAAACTTATTAAAACGCCCCAGCCGTACGGCGACGATTTCAGTATGCGCAAGATAAAAAAGCTGAATTTTCTGCGTTCGGAGCACGCGCAGGGCTTCGATTACGAGGTCGACCCCGTAAACTTCATTAACTACGATTACGAAGAGGCGCGGGCAAACTTCGTTAATATAAACACGACGTATTTCAAAAGTCTGTATTTCGACCTTGCCCCGCTGATAAGCATTCCGCTGTACCAGCAGACGAAAACGCGGGAATTTATCTACGGGCGGAGCTTTGCAAGCAATTTTTCCTGCTACGAGCACGAGTCGATTGCAAACTCGTTCAAAAAGGAACTGCTTAAACCCGAAGGCTCGGCAACGCCCTCTATTTTAAAGACGGAGTTCGTCGGCAGGCAGGGCGATGCGGATTCGGTATCTGTTACCGCCTACGCGTTCCGCGGCGAAAGGCGCATAACCTACGTTCCCCGCTTCGGTGGCGACGGGTGCACGCACCTTGTTCCCGTAGTCTGGATAGAGTACATACCCATAGAAAAACGGACGCAGATGGCGTTACAGAAAAAACCGAGCTCGCGTCTGGAATTTAACTTGAATTCCGTAAAAGAGGAATTTAAGGATATGATGAGAGATTGTTCATCGTACGGCGGGTATCTTTATGAGCGCGGAGTATTCGCAATGCTTACGGGTTCAAAGCTGACCCCTTCGTTTGTCGGCAGGATAAACGGGGTTTACGGCGGAGCGGCGGCGGAAGCCGGACTTGCGTCGGCTGTCGATATGGACGAGGAGGAGCTTGCCTCGCTGATTGCCGAAGAGGCGGTTATGCATGACAGGTCTAATAATCCCGAAACGGACGCCGACGAGCTGTTGAAGGACGAAAGCGCGGATACCAAAGAGGTTGAGGCCGGCGACGATGACGGCGAAGAAGAAGTTGCGGTGACCGACGGCGAAGATTAAAAAAGTAAAAATTAATATTAATATAAAAGGAGATTAACATTATGGCAAACGCATTAGATGAAGAAACCGGACCGATAAGGGAAGAAGGACGCGAAATAAACGTAATCGCAAAACAGCTCCCCGTAACGGTAGGCAAAGGCTCGAAAGTATTCGAGGTATTGCTCTGGTGCCTCGGGATAATCCCCGGACTCGTTTTCCTCATTCTGAAAATCAAGGCGGGAACTTATCTTCGCCAGCTCGAACAGAAAATTCAGCACGACGCTTCGCAGATAGATAACTATCTCGAACAGCGCGTAGTAATTCTGTCCAACCTTGCAAAGCTCGTCGATAAGGCGGTTAAGCTTGACAACGATACTTTTACGGCGATTGCAGAGGCGCGCTCCATAGGTAAGGTAGCGTCTCACGACGGCGCGGAAATGAGCGCGACTTCCGCGAAAATCGATTCGATAGGTCTCAGAATCAACAAGACATTCGAAAACTATCCCGATCTTAAAGCCCACCACGAAATTTCCGATGCAATTCAGCAGAACGCTTATCTGCAAAAGGAAATCACTGCCGCGCGCGAGCAGTACAACGATACGGTGAATACCTGGAACAGAGAAATTCAGGCTTGGCCCACTAAGATGATGGTTGCGGCAAAGCAGGGCTATACGACGCGTATTCCCTTTATTGCTTCAAAAGAAATCAAAGAACGGGCAACCGAGGTGTTTTTCTGAGCTGTTCACGAAAAACCGATTTGAAATTTATTACGAAATCCCGTACTTTTCCGGTGCGGGATTTTTTATTTAAAAAATATTTTGCAAATCGGAAAAACTGTGATATAATTACCAAGGATAAATTTTAGGAGGTCAAAAATGAAACACGAAAAACTTTTGGAACAAATCAAAAACACTAAAATAGTTCCCGTAGTAGTACTTAACTCGATTGAAGAAACTCTGCCTAAAATGCGCGCGCTTGTAAACGGCGGGCTGCCCTGCGCGGAAATCACCTTCCGTACGCCCTGCGCGGCAGACGCGATTGCTCTTACCGTAAAGGAATTTCCCGATATGCTCGTCGGGGCGGGTACGGTAATTAACCGCGAACAGTGCGAAAAGGCGCTTAAAGCAGGTTCAAAATTTATAGTATCCCCCGGGTTCTCGGCGGAGGTTGCAGACTGCTGTGAAGAAAACGGCGCTTTATATCTGCCCGGAATAGTAACCCCTACCGAGGCTATGGCGGCAATTGCTAAGGGGCTTACGACGCTGAAATTCTTCCCCGCTTCCAACTACGGCGGGCTTAAAACGATAAAGGCAATCTGTGCGGCGTTCCCGTATCTTAAAATTATGCCTACGGGCGGAATTAACGAAAGTAATATTCTGGAATATCTCGCTTACGACAAAATTCTTGCCTGCGGAGGCAGCTGGATGATGAGCAGAACTCCCGAAGAAATCGAGGAAAAAACCCGTAAAGCGGTCGAACTCGTAAAATAACGTTTAATTAGCGAATGCGAACCCCGCACCGAAAGGTGCGGGGTTATTTTAACGGAATAACGGTGTTAATAATTAACATAAAATGTTAGCTATTAATATTTATGCATAAAATGTATGAATTTTTGTATAAAATTACAGTTTTTGACCGCTTTTTTGCATAATTATAAAATTTTTTTGCATTTTTTTCATAAAATGTATTGACAATATATAATTTACACTGTACAATATTTATATAATCGGCAAACGGTAGCCGCACGATTGCGAAACGCAGGTGCATAAACCGTTAAGTACATTAAAACGTTTAAAAAAGTCAATACTAATTTTGGAGGTTAGATATGAAAAATAGATGGAAGAAGCTTACGGCGGTTGCAGTCGGCTGCGTAATGGCTTCGGGTATGGCAATCGGCTTCACTGCCTGCGGCGGAGACGACGGCCCCGGTGGCGATACTGGCACCACAGAAATAAAACAAGGTACTTATCGTACTTATTCATCTGCTCTTCCCGCTAACTGGAACGAGCTTTCTTACGAAGACAGCATAGATTCGTCTATGATTGGCTACCTTACGAGTTCGTTTGTAGAATGGGACTATGAATTTGACGAAGCAAAGGGCGGTAAATTCAATGAAGACGGCACCATCAATGCGGATGCAATAGTCGAGGACGCGGTTAATACAGTTTATTCGGCGGCAACCAAGCTTGAAGACGTAACGAAAACGGTGGACGGCAAGTGGGGATATACCGAAGAACAGAAGCAAAAGGGCGGTTACGCTTATAAATTCACTCTTCGTGAAGATCTGAAATGGGACGACGGCACGCCTATTGACGCAGGCGATTTCGTATATTCTATGAAAGAACAGCTTAATCCCGATTTCAAGCATTACCGTTATTCAAGCTATTTAGAACAGTTGTCTATTAAAAATGCAGGAAATTACGTTTATCAGGGTCAAAGCGGTTGGTTTGCGGCGGATACGCCTTATACAACGTTTGAAGAGAGTATTTACGATAAAATAATTTTTAATATCGGCAATGCTAGCGAGGCAGGCGCGCTTTGCAGTATGAGAACGGCAATGAGTCGTAATATTCCGTTATCGGCCACTGCTGCCGATGTGGCAGGTTTCTTTGTTGCGAACGGAGCCAAGGCAACTGTTGAAGAGATTCTTTCCCTTCAGGGCAAAACTTATGCCGAAATTGCGGCTGATGCTACGCTTAAAGCTATCTGGGATGCAGTAATAGTTGTGTGGCAGACAGAGCCTAACGAAGAGCTTGACTTCTTTATAACCAATTATACTTACGGCGAAATGTCGTTTGATGAAGTGGGCTTATATTCTCCCAGCAAGTACGAGCTTGTTATTTGTCTCTCTTCGCCCTTACAGGATTATCCTCTTTATGAGGACGGTTCGCTTAAATTCTGGGCGGCTTACTATCTTGCCGGGCTTCCCCTTGTAAAGGAAGATTTATTCGAGTCGTGCAAGAGGGCGCCTTCCGAGGGGTCAACGCTTTGGACTTCTAACTATAATACTTCGCTTGAAACGACGGCAAGCTGGGGTCCTTATAAACTTACGGACTATCAGTCGGGCAAGTCATACACGCTTGAATTAAACGAACACTGGTACGGCTGGAATATGGACCAGTATAAAAACCAGTACAACGTAACCAAATATACCTGTGAAAAAGTAGATCAGATTTCTACCGCATGGATGGGTTTCCTTAACGGCACTTACGACAGTATCGCCATAGACAAGGATCACTCCGAAGATTACAGAAACTCAAAATATACTCTCTTTACGGTGGATACGGCGCAGTACGGCGCAAGCTTATATGCTAATCTCGACGTGCTTAAAGAAAGCGGAAGGAATAACGGCATACTCGCGATTACCGAGTTCAGAAAGGCTTTCTCAATGGCAATCGACAGGGCGGATTATAACGCAACGATATATACGGCTGACCGTCCGTTACTCGGACTTTTGAACGAAGCTTATTATCACGACGTTGAAAACGGCGGAGTTTACAGAAACAGCAAACAGGCAAAGGAGGCTCTTTTAAGAGCTTACGGCTATACCGAAAACGAAGACGGCACCTGGTCCAACGGCGCACTTGTAGATCATTTCGACCTCGAAGACGCTTACGATACGCTGTCCGGCTACAACCTGACCTATGCCAAATCGCTTCTCGAAGAAGCGTATGCAAAGGTTCTGGCGAATCCCGAAGCTTACGGATACAACCCTTCTAAGCCTATTCAGATAAAGTACGGAACTTATGTAAAGAATACGACTACCGACAAGGATTTTGCTTATTTCCAGAAAGTAATTAAAGATCTTACGGACGGAACATCTCTTGAAGGAAAGGTTGAAGTTGTGTTCGATTATTCTTTCACCTCTTCCGGTATATACGATTCGTTCAAGGCGGGCGAATACGATCTTGCCGCAGGTTTAGGCTGGGGTAACGCACCTTATAATCCTTTCTATATGATCGGCTGTTATATCAAACCCGATACTTCATATTCCGGATACTGGGACACTTACAGTGAAATGATGACGTTTACGATGCCGGGCGAGGAAGGCGAATACGAAGGCGCAGGCCAGGAATTAACTATGAGCCTTATGAACTGGTATAACTGTTTGTGTAATTACGATGATGACAATAACTATTACACCTTTGACTGGTCGGGAATTAAAACGGAGTACAGGCTTGAACTTTTAGCTAAACTTGAAGAATATCTGCTTAGCCAGTACTACTTCATTCCTACGACCTCTCCCAACAATGCAACGATGCTCGGAGCTAAGTTCAGCTATATCACAAACGATTACAATTCGTTTATGGACAGAGGCGGTTTAAGATATATTGTTGTCAATTATACCGACAGCGAATGGACGGATTATGTTAAGGCAAACAATAATGATTTGACCTCAGAGTATAAAAAGACTAACTAATTCGTAAAAATCAAAAGAGCGGCGGGGGTGGAGTTCTTCTCCATCCCCGGATTGCTATTGTTTGACATAATTTAATTTCACCGTTATAATAAGTTAACCAACATAAAAGGAGACTAAGCTATCTATGTACATGTTTAAGTACGTGCTGAAAAGAGTAGGGCTTGCCTTATTATCTTTTTCGGTAATTATGCTTATTTGCTTTGTTCTTATAAAGCTTTTACCGCTTGCGATAAGTCTGCAAACGGGTCAAGGCATCGACCCGAATATCGACTTTATTCGTTTCGAAGCAAGAGGGTATATAACAAATCTCAGATATAACGAGGCGGGATTGGTAATAGGTTACGACAGGGTTCCTATATTAAAGCAGTTCTGGACTTATATCGTAAATATCTTTCACGGCGATTTCGGTATAGGTTTTGCGTATAAGGAATATAAGTACCAAAACGTATGGGACGTATTCGTCGAGCATCTTCCGCCCACAATTCTTATAAATATTTATTCAACACTCATCGGCGTACCCATAGGCATCGGATTGGGTATTTTTGCCGCGTTAAAGAAAAATAAGTGGCAGGACCAGGTAATCAACGTCGTTATAATTTTGTTGGTTTCACTGCCCAGCGTTGTATTTGGTATTCTTATTCAGTACGTTTTCTGTTTCAAGCTGGGTTGGTTCCCTCTTACGATGGACTCGGGTTACGATTATTTCTCGTGGTCGATGTTCAAATCTATGATACCGGCAATTTTCTCGCTGTGTCTCGGCTCGATAGCGGGATATGCAAGATACACGCGTGCGGAGCTTTCGGAAGTACTGACAAGCGAATTTATGCTGCTTGCAAGAACGAAGGGACTGACCCGCGGGCAGGCAACGCTTCGGCACGCTATGCGAAATTCGATGGTGGTTATATTTCCGTCGATACTTTCGGAATTTATTGCAGTGCTTTCGGGTTCGCTTATTATCGAGTCGATGTTCTCTATTCCCGGCGTGGGCGGACTTTATTTAGGGTCAATCACTTATCAGGATTACGACTTTTTTATGTTCCTTTCGGGCTTTTACTGTCTCGTAGGTCTTATGGCGGGTATAATAGTTGACGTAAGTTACGGCTTTATTGACCCGAGAATTAAAATGGGGGCGAAATAATATGGAAAACGCAACTAATATTCCCAAGGAAAAATTTCAGTTTGCAAATAAAACCAACCTGGGACACGACCAGAAATTCGATACAAAGCCCGTAAGCTATTTGCACGACGCATTCAAGCGTTTCTGTAAAAATAAGGGTTCTGTAGTGGCGGCCATCATAATTCTGATGCTGATTTTATTTGCAATTATCGTTCCTTTCTGCACACAGTACACCGTAGCTTATACGGACGTTAACTTCAAAAACACTCTTCCCAAAAGCAATTTGTTTGCAAATACGGATTTCTGGGACGGCTGTGAAGCCAAAGAAATGGGTGAAGTAGACTATATCTATTTTTACGCTATGGGGCAGGAAACCGGTCATTATGCGGTTAAAAATCAGAAAAGCTCGATTACCGAAGACGGCCTTTACAGCTTCCGTCTGGATTCATACCAGAAGAACGGCTGTGTCTATAAAAGCTTATCTCCGGAGGAATATAAAGCCTTACAAAATTATCAGGATGAAACCGGAATACAGGTTATATTTCCTACAACCGCAAAATCCGACAGACCGACGGCCCTTCAAAATGAAAATAACGCGAACTATTATTACAAGACGAAAACGGTATCAGGTAAAACTCAGGCCGTTCTGGATCAAGACGGTAACGTTATTCCCGTTTACCGTCAGCGTTTAACTACGTCGGCGGCAACCGATGCATACGATTCCATCAGAATAGAGGGTGAAGACGGCTTTACCGGAGAGGATGGCAAGCAGTATTATTACGTCTATGCGCGTATTGAAAGCGCAACCTACGAGGTAAGGGTTAACTATTACGAGTACTATATTTATTACCATACACGAATTGCAAAAGACGGAATTACCGAGCCTTTATTCCTTTTAGGCACTACTGCAAACGGACAGGATTTATTGACCTGTCTTGCTTCTGGTGCGAGATTTTCGTTCCTGTTCGCAATAGCAGTCGCGGCGGTCAATATGTTCGTAGGCGCAATCTACGGTGCTGTCGCGGGGTATTACGGCGGCAAGATCGATCTTATATTGGAGCGCATTGTCGATATTTTAAGCGCCGTTCCTTTTATGATAGTTATTACTCTTTTAAAATATCATATGGCTACTTCAAGTCCTATTCTGATACTGTTTATAGCGTTTTTCTTGACAGGATGGATAGGAATGTCCAGTACGACGCGAATGCAATTCTACCGCTATAAAAATCAGGAATACGTGCTTGCCGCGCGTACTCTCGGCGCAAAAGACAGGAGAATTATGTGGAAGCATATTTTCCCCAACGCACTCGGAACGCTTGTAACGAGCTGTGCGCTCGTTATCCCCGGTATGATTTATTCGGAAGTCAGTTTGTCGTATCTTGGCATTATCAATTTATCTTCGGGCAATATAACCAGCGTAGGTACTTTAATTGAAACCGGGCGTGAAGCCTTGGCATCTAAGTTCGTCTTACACGGCGTATTTTTCCCGACTTTGTTCCTCGTGCTTTTAATGCTTTCGTTCAACCTGTTCGGAAACGGACTGCGCGATGCGTTCAACCCGAGTTTAAGAGGTTCGGAGGGCTGATATGGAAGAGAGAGAAGTTAAACTTTCCGTAAAAAATTTAAAGATAGGCTTCAAGACGGACGCAGGCAAGGTTCAGGCGGTACGCGATATAAGCTTCGATTTATACAAGGGCGAAACGCTTGCAATCGTCGGCGAAAGCGGTTCGGGCAAGTCGGTTACCAACCGCGCGGTTATGGGCATACTTGCGGGCAACGCAATCAAGGACGGCGGTGAAATTATTTACGACGGTCAGGATCTTATGAAAATCCCCGAAGAGCAGTTCCATAAGCTCAGGGGCGATAAGATTTCTATGATTTTCCAGGACCCGATGTCAAGCCTTAACCCCATAATGCGCATCGGCAAGCAGATGACCGAAGCAATGCTTATAAAGGGTAAGATAAATCAGCGCGAAAGCAGACGCGATTTCAACGCCGTAATGGAGCGACTCAACAAGGCTATGGACGAGGCCCGCGGAGCTGACGACAAGCTTATCTGCGCAGAAAACAAAAGTAAGTGCAAGGACTTCGATAAATTCGAATACAAGCACTTAGAGCTTGAAAACGCGTATAACAAGGCTTACGCCGCCGCGACGGAAACCATCGTCGATATTGACGACGTGCTTTTCAGAATTGAAAGAAACGCGTTCAAGGACGTGCGCAGAGATATAAGCGAAATCGCAAAGGTAGCCTCGCTTGCGGTTCAGGAATACGTGGTAAAAGACCGCGCGGAAGAGCTTAAAGGTCTGCTTGCAGATTTAAAACAAGCCGTAAAAATACCTGTGGTTAAAAAGTGCGAAAGCCTTGTGCGTCAGCTTTTTAACCGCAACGAAGCGGTGCAGACGGCAGGCAGCGAGAACTGGGACGAAATCAGCGCAAAGCTTAAAACGGTGCGCGAAATACTTATAGACGCTACGCAGCTTACGATGCCCAACTTCTTTGCAATGGGCTATTACCTGACGTTTTCAAACGAGCCCCTTCCTCAAACGGAGGTGGCGGAGTTAAATAAATTTTTAAGAAAATATCTTGACGACAACTTTATGCTCGGATTTATCGCGCTTGCGAAGCAGGGCGTGCTGTATTCCAACGCAAGGTCTGTCGAAAACAAGAAAACCGCGCTCGAAGTTATCGAAAGCAATTTAAGCGCGTTCAGGCAGGAAACGCTTGATAAAAAGACGGTATTATCTTCCGCCAAAGCGATGATTTCGGCGGTGGAAAACGCTATCGACAAGCTTGAAATCGTAAAGGACAACGTTCTGTACACCTTCCGTTCAAGTCTTATAGCAGGCATAGAAATGTACTTTGACGGCATTAAACGCAACGATGCCGAGGAAAAGAGATTTGCAAAGCAGACTGCAAAGGCCGAAAGAAAGACGGCGGGCGGTAAGATATTAAACTACAAGGTCGCAGACAAAAACCTCGTTGATTTGGAGCTTGCGAAGCAGGAAATAATCGACTGCATTACCCGCGTTACGGACGATATAAAAGCTCAGCTTGAAAGGAACGGAAGCGTAGATTTCGACGCGCGCGTAGTGGATATTATCGACTATCTGAAAGCAAAGGCTTCGGGCGTCGTGCATAAGGTAACCCGCCGTATGGCAAAGACGCAGGCTTTAAAGCTATTGGAAGAGGTAGGCATTCCCGAGGCGAGAAAGAGATTCCGTCAGTATCCCTTCGAGTTTTCGGGCGGTATGCGCCAGAGAATAGTTATCGCAATAGCGCTTTCTGCCAACCCCGATATTCTTATCTGCGACGAGCCGACCACCGCGCTGGACGTTACTATTCAGTCGCAGATTTTAGAGCTTATCAATAAAGTAAAGGTGGAAAGACAGTTATCGGTAATTTTCATAACCCACGATTTGGGCGTCGTTGCGAATATGGCGGACAGGGTTGCGGTTATGTATGCGGGTAAAATAGTGGAAATAGGTACGGCGGACGACGTTTTCTATTCTCCGGCTCATCCCTATACCTGGGCGCTTCTGGCTTCGATGCCCGACCTCGAAACCAAGGATAAGCTGGAAGCTATTCCCGGAACTCCGCCCAATATGATTTATCCGCCAAAGGGCGACGCTTTCGCACCGAGAAACAAGTACGCGCTTGAAATCGACTTCGAACAGCAACCCCCTATGTTCAGAATTTCGGAAACGCATTTTGCGTCCACCTGGCTTCTGCACCCCGACGCGCCCAAGGTAGACCCGCCCAAGGCCGTTACCGACAGGATTGCCAGAATGAAGGGGCTGAAAAAGGCGGAAGAGGCAGAAAATGAAGAGGAGCCTAAAACCGCGCCGAAGCGCGCAACCAAAAAGGCAACGGGGGATAAGCCAGCGAAAGCAGGCAAATCCGCAGAGGCAAAAAAGCCTGCGGTAAAAAAGTCGACCGAAGAAAAAGCAGTTAAAAAGCCTGCGGTAAAGAAAACAGTAAAGAAGGGAACGGATAATGGAAAATAACGAAGTTCTGTTAAAAGTTGAAAACCTCTGCCAATATTTCAGAATGGGACCCGCAATGGAGCTGAAAGCGGTCGACGGCGTAAGTTTCGAGGTTCACAAGGGCGAAGTTTTCGGACTGGTAGGCGAAAGCGGATGCGGTAAGACCACTACGGGCCGCTCGATTATAAAGCTTTACGATATAACCTCCGGCAACGTGTATTTCGAGGGCCAGCGTATCTGTGCGGGCACCCGCGCGTACAGGGACGCGGTGCATAAGGCGAAGACCGAATACAAGGCGGAGGTTAAGGAGGTCAAAAAGCTTATCAGAGCAGATAAGCAGAGCGGAGCAACCGAGGTAAGGGCGGAGTACGCCGAACGGCTTAAAAACGCGGAAGAAAAACTGCACGCGGTAATGGTAGAGCAGAGCGCGAATATTAAGTCGGCGAAGTTCGACGACAAGTACTGCAACAGGCAGTACGCCGAAGCGCAAATGCAAAAGGTACGCGAAAAATTCGCCCCTCAGCTTGCCGCGCTCGATCCCGAATCTTCCGAATATAAGGAGCTTGAAAAGCAGTTCAAAGAAGAGCTCCGTCTTGCTAAAAAAGACAGAATTATGAACAAGATGCAGATGATATTCCAGGACCCTATCGCGTCGCTCGACCCTAGAATGACGGTCAGGGACATCATTGCGGAAGGACTTATAATCCGCGGAGTGCGCGACAAGAAATATATCGACGGGCAGGTGTATAAAATGCTTGACCTCGTAGGTCTCGTTCCCGAACACGCAAACAGATACCCGCACGAATTTTCGGGTGGACAGCGTCAGCGTATCGGCATAGCCCGCGCGATTATCCTCAACCCCGATTTAATAATAGCGGACGAACCTATTTCCGCACTCGATGTATCTATTCAGGCGCAGGTAATAAATCTTTTAAACGATTTGAGAAATTCGCTCGGACTTACGATAATGTTCATTGCGCACGACTTGTCCGTCGTCAAATATTTCTCGGACAAAATCGGCGTTATGTACTTCGGTAAAATGGTTGAGCTTGCAACCTCAGACGAGCTGTTCGCCCACCCTCTGCACCCGTACACGAAGTCGCTTCTGTCGGCAATACCCGTACCCGACCCCGACTACGAAAAGAACAGAAAGCGTATCGTCTACAACCCTATTGCGGAGCACGACTATTCCGTCGATAAGCCAGTAATGCGGGATATAGGCAACGGGCATCTTATTTACTGCAACGAAGCGGAATTCGAAAAGTACAAATCAGAGATGGAGAAATAATGAATTTCTTTAAAAAGGCGTTGCCGTATATAATATCGGCAGTCGTCGGAATAATAATTTTCATCGTAATAATCTGCGTCCAGACGATATGGAACGCGGACGGAACGCAAGAGGTTATGGGCTTGCTATCCGACGCGTTTTTCGTCCCCGGAGTGCTTCTTGCGGGCGCGGGGCTTATAATTTTCGCAAGCAACGGCGGTGCGTTCGATATGTTAGCCTTTGCGGTTATAAGATTTTTCGACCTTTTCAGAAGGGACGTTAAGAACAAGAAATACAAAGACTTTTACGAATACCGCGAAGCAAAAAAGGGCAATAAGCGAAATATGGCCTTTATGCTGTTAACGGGACTTGTGTTTATCGCGCTTGCAGGCATATTCTTAATCGTCTACTATCAGTATTGATTAAAGTGAGGTAATTTCAATGTTAAAATTCAAAGAGGGTTTCTACGCCGACGCAAGGGTTGAAACCGTATTTACTACGAGCATAAAATACCGCGACGGCGCGCTTGAAGAAAGCAAAAACACTACGCTGAAAAAAGCTTTTTTGCGCGTGTTCGACGGCGATATGTGGTATTATGCCTCTACCTACAAGCTTGACGATTTGCAGGGAGAACTGGATAAGCTTTACGCAAACGCGACGCCGGATAAGGATATTTTAAAAAACGAAACTGTAAAGCGCTTCGAAAGCAATAAGGACGTCATACGCAGGTTCGGTAAAAACTGCGTAAAGGATATAACGATTGCCGAAAAGGGCAAAATGCTTACCGATAAATTTGCGTTATTGAAGAGCGAACACCTTAAAATGTTCGTCGCGGTCTATTCGGATAAATACAGCGAAGTCGAGTTCTGTTCTTCCAAGGGCGCGGATATAAAATACGATTTTCAGCTGTGCGGAATAAGGATAATGGCGTCTTTTGCGGACGGCGAAAACAACTTTACGTCTTCGCTCTCGAAGTCGGATAACTGCATTCCGAAGATAGGCGTTTCGGATAAAGAAGTTAAAGACTTCGTTGCGGAAAGCGAAAAATTCTTATATGCAAAGCCCGTTACGGCTGGCGAATATCCAGTAATTCTGTCGCCCGTTACGGCGGGAGTGTTCGCGCACGAAAGCTTCGGGCACAAGTCGGAAGCCGACTTTATGGTAGGCGACGAAACTATGAGAAGGGAATGGGCAATAGGCAAAAAGGTGGGAAGCGATATTCTTTCAATTTACGACAGCGGACTCGAAGACGGCTCGGGTTACCGTCCCTACGACGACGAGGGCACTAAGGCGAAAAAGACCTACCTCATTAAAAACGGCGTTCTGTCGGGCAGGCTTCATTCGGCGGCTACGGCAACCGACCTCAACGAGGAGGTAACGGGCAACGCAAGGGCTATAAGCTGTGACTTCGAGCCTATCGTGCGTATGACGAGCACCGTAATAGAGGCCGGTTCGCTTACCGAAGAACAGCTGTTTGCGGGAGTTAAGCACGGCTATTACATAAAGGATTACAAGCACGGTTCGGGTATGAGTACGTTTACCATTGCCCCCAACTTTGCGTACGAGATAGTCGACGGTAAAATCGGCGACCCCGTAAAGATAGCGGTAATTACGGGCAACGTATTCGAAACGCTAAATCTTATAGACGGACTTTCCGACAAGGCTGAAATTATTTCAAGCGCGTTCGGCGGGTGCGGTAAAATGGAGCAGTTCCCTTTAAGCGTATCGTTCGGCGGACCGTACGTGAGAATTTCCAAAATGAGCGTACAGTGAGGTGAGTTATGGAACAGGAAAAAATTATCAATAAATCAACTTCGTACAGCGTAAATATTTCGGGCGGAAAGGTAGACTCTCTGCGTATCACCGAGGACGTAAAAACCGTTATAAGGGTTTATGCCGACGGCAAAATCGGCATTGCGGGCAGAATAGGCGAGGGCGACGACAACGCGCTTTCAGAGGAAGCGAAGGCTAAGCTTGCGCAGAATATCGCGTATCCCTGCAACCTGACCGAAAACGGCAGAAGGGAAGTAAACAAAGTAAAAAATATAATTCCCCCCAAGGACTACGTTAAAACGATAAAAAAGCTTATTGCAAGGCTTAATAAATGCTATCCCGACTTCGTTTTCAGCAACAAAATAAATATGGGCGAAGAGGAAATAATTTACGAAAACAGCAAAAATACGAGGTATTCGTACAAGGGCAACGAAATAGGCGGAGCGCTGGTTATAAAGGATAAGGCTTCCGCAAACATAATGGATTTATCCTACGGCTTTGTTAAAAGCAGCTATGACGAGGATAAAATCGTCGGCGATATAGGCAAGCTTTTAAACGTATATCATACAAAAGCCGATATGCCCGAGGGCGACGTTCCCGTAATAATAAACGGTATGGAGGTATTGCAGTACGGCGCGCAGCATATGGTTGCAGAGCTGTACGTCAGCGGTTCAAGCCTTTTAAGCGGGAAGCTGGGTGAGAAGATTTTCAACGAAAAAGTAAATATCCTCACCGACAGGGGCGACGAGGATAAGCCGATGCCGTTCTTCGACGCGGAGGGCGTCGTCAACGAGGGTGACAAGTTCTACTTCGTAAAAGACGGCGTATTTACGGGACTTGCGACCTACAAGCGTTCGAGCGCAAATTTCAATCTTCCCCTCTCGGGAGGCGGATACGCCCCCTTCGACGAGGTTCCGCAAGCCTCGTTTGCGGGCTTTAAGACGGAGAGGACGGATAGCCTGAAAAACCTTGTAAAGGGTAAAGCTATTTACGTGTTCGTAACAAGCGGGGGCGATATGACCCCCGACGGAACGGTGGGCCTGCCCGTTCAGCTTGCGTATCTTTATGATAACGGAAAGCTCGTCGGCAGACTTCCCGAATTCGGCGTAAACGGAAATATATTCGACATTTTTGGCAAGGATTTTATAGGCGTTGCCCGCGACGACGTTTTCGACTACTCAGACGACAGCGTACTCGTTGCAAAATTCAACGTCAACAACGTGAAATAAAAGGGAATAAAATAAAAAAAATGCAGTTTAAAACTGCGTTTTTTTTGTTGTATGAGCTGCTTTTGGTTTGAAACGCTTATTTTGCGAGATTTTTTCTCGCAAATACTTGATTTTGGGCATAAAATATAGTAAAATAGAAATACTTAATAACGAGGTGCCTATGTTAACACAATTTTCAGTGACTAATTTCCAATGTATAAAAGAAAAGGCAACGCTTGATATGCGTTCGATAACGTTATCGGAGTACAAGGATACGCTTATCGGAAACAAGCTGTTACCCGTAGCGGCAATTTACGGGCCGAACGGAGGCGGAAAAAGCACGCTGCTTAAAGCGCTTTTTACTTTACAGACTTTAATTGCGCGTCATTTCAGCGTTGTCGGCGGAGTTAATCAGATTAGCGAAGCGCCTATCGTAGGCTTGCCCGTTGTTCCGTTTAAATTTGACGCCGAGTGCTTAACTAAGCCTACGGAATTTGAAATTTTTATAGAAGCCGACGGCTTGGAATATAAATATTATATTGCTATTTTGAACAATAAAATAACAGATGAGTCTTTGTATTTCAGAAAAGTCGGAAGCAAAGTAATAAAAGAATTATTCACCCGTTCAAACAGTGATATTACTTTGGGCGATACTCTCAAAAATCAAGTAAAGGTTGTCAACAGTATAGCCGACGGTACGCCAGTGTTGGCGTGGATGGGATTGGTTTATAAGGTTGAAATCATCGAAAAGCTGAAACAGTGGTTTTTGTCTACGTTCAGCGTCGATTATAACGTCCCGTTTCAAGATGAACTGTTGTTAAACAATATATTTCAGTTGGAATTAAAGAATGACGAACGCTCTGAAAGCATAAAAAAGAAAATACTCGATCTGTTAAGCCGTATGGATTTGAATATTGCATCTTACAGAGTTGAACGCGTACCTGTGGGGGTTAATCAGTTCAGGGTAAAAATCAATACTCAGCATTCTGTTGAAAACGTATCGTATGAATTGGATTTGCAAGCCGAATCAAACGGCACCAGAAAAGTATTCGGCTTATTACCGTTGTTTTTAGTTGCTTTGGATGAGGGGCGTACGGTTATTATAGATGAGCTTGATGCAAAAATGCATCCTAAGCTATTGAAATTTATAATCGGATTATTCACCGACAAAAATACCAATCCTCACGGCGCGCAGCTTATATTCACTTCGCACGATTTAACTACAATGACAAAAGAAGTTTTCAGGCGCGACGAAATATGGTTTATGGCAATGATGGAGCAGGAATACTCACGCTTCTATTCGCTTATAGATATTCGTGCCGAGGACGGCGAGCTCGTGCGAAACGACGCCGTATACAATAAGCAGTATATGGAAGGCAGATACGGTGCAGATCCATACTTAAACGTAATTAAGAATTGGGAGTTATGAGATATGTCGAAAGGAAAAACTTGGTACAAAAGCAGACGAAAGGCGTACATTCCTATAGCAACCAACAATTTAATTATATGCTGCGGAAAAGAAACCGAAAAAAATTATTTTGACGGGGTAGTAGAGTTTTTTAAAGAAAAAAAAGAAAATATTTTATTGCGGTTCTTTATTATAGTAGATGCGGTCGACCCGTTGAATATGGCTAAAAACGTTTCTGCAATAACTGCCGAAGTACAACAGCAAAATAATTGTATAATGAATAACGTTTGGGTGCTGTTCGATAAAGACGATTTTCTTCCCGAAAACTTCAACAATGCAATAAGTAAGATTTACAGTTTATCTGATAATTCTACAAAATTTCACGCCTTGTGGTCAAACCAATGTTTCGAATTGTGGCTGTTATTGAATTTCATAAATTTACAGTCGTCGATAGACCGTGAAGATTATATAGATAAACTGAATAAATATCTGAAAGTAAAGTATAAAAAGAACGATAAAAATATTTTTAAAAACGTTATGAACAGCGGGGGAAATATTGAAAAAGCTATAGCATATTCAAAAGCTTTAATAAATGAATCGATAACGCCGTCAAATAATGATCCTGCAACAAAAGTATATGAATTTTTTGAATATTTTAATAAATATCTTAATCTCTGATAATGCGTTTGTTTCTGGTGATTTACATAAATAACCGATCTTAGGCGCATACTTAGGGTATGGGAAGATATAAATCAAATAATTTAATAGACGACCTCTTCGTGGACTGTGCAAGCGCACACGAGTGTACGGGGCTTTACCAGAAGGTTTCGCTAAGCAAAGAGGAAATTGCCAAGTTTCACAAAGAGTATATAGGGGAAGAATGAAATAAAGGCGCGCCCCCCCG
>CAMUNT010000018.1 GCA_947090365.1 uncultured Clostridia bacterium | reverse complement strand
ACTTCATCTTTTTCAAGTCTGGTTGATTCAATTATTGCGCAATACTTTCGTGCGTCATTATAAGCCCGCGAAAGATATTCCTGCGGTGTAAAAATTGTAAAAGAAAGATACGGTTCCAACAACTGTGTTCCTGCTTTTTTCAATACCTGCTCCAATATGGTAATATGCTTTATTGCATTCTTTATAACCGATACTTACGGCTTTATAAATTGGAGCCTTATGAACAAAAAACAAAAAGAAAAAATATTAAACGGCAATTGAATTTCGGCTTAATTACTCTGTCATTACTTCTTTGACGGAAATTTTACTGAATTTCAGAACGCTTATAAGCATTGTGAAGCCGTAGGAAACGATAAACAGTGCAAGCGTAATGAAAAATATGGGCACGCTGAATTTATATTCCGGTACTTCCCCCACGCTTTTGAAAATTATATTTACCATAAATGAAAGAAGCCCGTACTGATACAAGGTACCAACGACAAAGCCCGCAACGGCAAAAGGCACGTAGCCTAATAAAAGCGCAAGCGAACATTCCTTAATGGAATAGCCGAAAGCTTTCATTACGGAAATATTTTTCAGATTAGAATTGATAAGCGAAGTTACTGCAATAATCATAATTACTATTGCAATTACGACGCCTATAACCAAAATCATTTTCCCCATTGAACCATCACCGACGAGATTATCCATAGAAAGCCCCATCTGAAACATAGCAGAAAAGCAAAAACAGGAAAAAGCAATAAAAAACGCAAGCATTTTTTTAGAACTCAAAGTTTTAAAAGCCATTTCGATAAGGAAAGGTCTGTCCTTATCATGGCATATTTTTTCCTTTTTGATTTTTTGACCTCTTTCTCCTTTCAGCATTTCACCTACCGGTCTTTTAAGGGCAAACATTGCATACAGACAGGATATCATCGAAAAAATTATCGAAGGCGCTATTACAAGACAAACAAGCAAGCTTGGGTGAAAATGAATTTCAACAGTTAATCCGTTTACAATAAGCCCGTCGTATGCGTAAGGTATATAAATCCAACCGCAAGCAAAACCGAGTGCGCACCCCAAAAATGCACTTAAACCGAACACCCAAAAGCACAGCGAAAGCCGATTTTCGGAATATCCCATCGCCTTTAAAATGCCGAGCTGTTTCAAATGCCCGTCTATGTAAATCTTTATATAAAATAAGACCATAATAACTGCAATTACCGCCAAAAATCCGCCGGATATCGCAGAAGTGAATTTTGCAGTTGCAAGCTGCGCGTCGTATAACGCCATACTTTCTGCCGGCACGCTATCCTTTAACGGAACCACGTCAAAATAAAAATTCAGCATAAACGTACAAACGAATACCGCGCAAAAGCATACGACAGATACCGCAACAAGCTTAAAACTATCTTTAACGCTGACAACCATATTACCACCCTATTTCGTATGCGGTTTTAGGATTATTGTTTTTATAAATTTCAGTAATTTTACCGCTGTTCATCTTTATTACAGTGTCAGCCATTTCGGCAATATTTACATTGTGCGTAACCATAATCATTGTGAAATTTCTCTCTTTTTTCATCTGCATTACGTAGTCAAGAACTTCCCTGCCCGTTTTTTCGTCAAGCGCACCGGTAGGTTCGTCCAAAAATAAAACGGAAGGATTTTTCGCAAGTGCGCGTGCTATACAGACTCGTTGCTGTTCTCCGCCCGAAAGCTGTGACGGGCGCGAATTCCTTTTATCTGTCAAACCAACGGCTTCAATAATTTTCCCGTAATGTTTATCAGACGACAAATTTGCGCCGAGCTTAACGTTATTTGCAACACTTAAATGAGGTAAAAGATAATATTGCTGAAAGATAAATCCGATACGTTCGCGTCTGAAAGCAGTAAGCTCCTTATCGCTTAAAGCAGTTATATCTATACCCTCGTAGCAAACACTGCCACCGTCAGCGTGTTCAAGGCCGGAAATGACGTTTAAAAGCGTAGACTTACCTGAACCCGACGCACCTAAAATTACGGCAAATTCGCCGTCGGCAATTTCAAGCGAAACGCCCCTCAGCACTTGCACAGCCCCTTTATTGAAAGATTTTGTTATATTCTCTGCTTTTATCACTTTTTATCCTCCATTTTGTATTTTCTAATTATGCCTGCACCTACATCCGCCAACATTTCCGAAATTGCCTGTTCCGAAAACTTGCAGACTCCGGTTGCGATAAGTGAAGCTATCCCATGAGAATAAATCCACAAATGCAAATAGACTTCCCTTGAAGTTTCATAGCTGAAACCGTATTCCGACTGAACCGCTTGCAGTATCCTCCCGTAATTATTATCGATAAGCGACAGAACCGTTCCGCGGTCGGGGGAGTCACCCCGTTCACGCATAAACAATAATTGAAAAAGTTTCGGCTTATCGGCCGCAAAGCGAATATATCCGATCCCCGAACCTTTAAACGGGTTAGAGCATTGCATACAATCGTCAATATATTTTTCATAAAGACGGCGTGCCGAAGCAATCACCTCATTCTGCACTTCATCCATACTGCTAAATACTGTGAATATCGGTCTTGACGAGCTCCCCAATTTTTCACCCAGCAACCGTGCGGTCAGCGCATCGATACCGCTTGTTTTAACGATTTCCAAAGCTTTGGCAACTATCTCTTCCTTTGTAAATTTTGCTTTCGGCGGCATAACATCTCCTTTTTTTAAAACGTACGTTTTACAACATTTGTTTTAATATAACACAAATAAAAAAATCTGTCAACAAAATTAATAAAACTAACCTGAAATCGGTATTTTTTAACATTTATGCCAGACATAGTACATTATATTTGTCAAAAAAGAACAGGCAAAACCTGTTTTTTGGTTTTGCCCACACTTTTTATACGATTCCTTGTGCCATCATAGCTTCTGCAACTTTTAAAAAACCTGCGATATTTGCGCCCATTACGTAGTCACCCTCGTAACCGTATTCCTTCGACGCATTATCGATATTATGATAAATATTTATCATTATGTTTTTAAGCTTTGCATCAACCTCTTCAAAATTCCAGAACAACCTTCCCGATGACTGCGCCATTTCCAGCGCGGAGGTTGCCACACCGCCGGCATTTGCCGCTTTTGCAGGAAGGAATACTATACCGCTTTTTTGGAAAACGCTTATCGCCTCCAAAGTAGACGGCATATTTGCCCCCTCGGCAACGTACTTCACGCCATTTTTCACGAGAAGTCTTGCCGACTCTTCGTCAATTTCATTCTGCGTTGCGCAAGGTAAAGCCACTTCGCAGGGAATTGCCCATAAACCATTACAGCCTTCCGTATATTTGCTTCCCCGTACTCTTTCAGCGTATTCTTTTATTCTTCCGCGTTTGACTTCTTTAATATCTTTAATTATATCAAGTTTAATTCCCGAAGGGTCATAGATAAATCCGTCGGAATCATACATCGCAACCACTTTCGCACCCAAGCTCTGCGCTTTTTCACATGCGTATATCGCAACGTTGCCGGAACCGGAAATTATAACAGTTTTACCGTTAAAAGAGTCCCCGCGCGCCTTCATAGCTTCTTCGGTAATATAAACAAGGCCGTAGCCGGTAGCCTCGGTTCTGGCAAGACTTCCGCCGTATGAAATACCTCTGCCCGTCAAGACCCCCACGTGCTCGTCACGAATACGCTTATACTGACCGAAAAGATAACCAATCTCCCTTCCGCCGACACCTATATCACCCGCGGGGACGTCGGTATCAGCGCCGATATGCCTGCAAAGCTCCGTCATAAAGCTTTGGCAGAAAGTCATAACTTCCCTGTCAGACCTGCCCTTGGGGTCAAAGTCGGCTCCCCCCTTGCCTCCGCCGATGGGAAGTCCTGTCAGACTGTTTTTTAAAATCTGCTCAAGACCCAAAAATTTGATTATTGAAAGATTTACAGACGGATGAAACCTCAGCCCTCCCTTGTATGGACCGATTGCGCTGTTAAACTGCACCCTGTATCCCTTATTTACCTGTACCTTGCCGTTATCGTCGATCCAGGGCACCCGAAACATAATTATTCTTTCGGGCTCGACAAATCTCTCTAAAAGACCTGCACTTTCATACTCGGGGTGCCTTTTCACAACCGGCTCTAGCGTAGCTAAAATTTCCGTTGCTGCCTGATGAAATTCCGGTTCGTCCGGGTTGCTTTTCTTTAATTTTTCAAGCACGCGTTCAACGTAAGTCATATAAACTCCTTATTAAAAAATAAATAACAGGCCGTAATTGCATACGACCTGCTATTGGCGCAGAGAGAGGGATTCGAACCCCCGTACAGTTGCCCGTAACACGATTTCGAGTCGTGCGCGTTCGACCACTCCGCCATCTCTGCGTATTAAAAATTAAGTTGGAAAGTGGTTGAACGCGCAGCGTTCATCGCACGAAGCTTGAAGAGCTTACCACTCCGCCATCTCTGCAAAAAAAGGTCGAATTAATTGTATAACATAAATATAATATTAAATTAATTAAAAAAAATCAAGCAATTTTATCGCATTTTCGATTATTTGACTTTTTCATTGTTTTTATTTATAATTTGGATATAAAATAGGATGGTTTATTAATTTTATGGAAATTGCATTGCGGGTTATAAGTGCTTTTTTGGTATCAGCCTCAACTTCTGTAATCTGCGGAATACTCTATCCGATTTTTTTAAAAAGAGAAAAGACTAACGAAGAAAAAGCAAAATCGGAAAACTCAGTACATTTCAGCAAAAAATTAGCAAGTCTGTTTATATCGATAATGATATTTATAAATATTATAGGTACATTAATTATAGCATTTCCTAACGTAATTACTGAAATTATGAAATTTAATTACGTTGCAACAATTTGCATTTGGTGGATACTTGTTATTTTTGTTGATATTCTCTATCCGCAGATAATTTTTACAACTGCAACATACGACGAAGAAAAGATAATCATTAAAAAGGTATTTCGCAAGCCGAAAACATATTATTTTAGCGAAATTCTTTCATTTACAAAAACCGGCAACCTGAAAGTCGTAACGACAAAAGGAAAATTCACACTACTCAATATGTTATCCGGAACAAACAGTTTAAAGCAATTAATAGCAGAAAAAACAGCACGAGTTTAAGCTTGCACTGTTTTTTTTAATGCTTTTTTATCATTTGTTAAACGCATTTTTCCAATTCAATTCCAACTACGCCGAATTTTAATATTTGCTCATCGGAATAATACTTATTCATATCCGAAGGCTTTGCATCCGCAACAGTCGACGGTGTATACCCGCATTTAAGTAACGGCAACCGCCGATACAATTCTTCGAAATTTTTGAACGTATACAAATTAATTACACGGCATAAAAGCTTTTCAGAATTGTCCGAAGTATTCGTAAATTCAATTGTATCGTTTACCTTTATAGGTTTTCTTCTTTCATCATACAGACGCAGTTCAATTGTTTTCAAACCGCATTTTATCATTTCGAACGGCTCTGAGTCTAAATTCATTTTAAATAACATATTGCAACTTGATTAAATTATATCATATAAGTGTTGATTTTTCAACTAATAATTTGACATATACTAATAAGTGTATTATAATAAAAGTAACTTTAATCAGGAGAAATTTATGAAAATAGCTATTTCCACAGACGGTAACAGCGGATTATCACGCAAAGAAGCCGAAGAACTTGGCGTGACAATCATACCTACCCCCGTTATTATTGACGGTGAAATATATCTGGAAGATATTTCGCTTACCCAGGAACTTTTCTATGAAAAGCTTACGGGAAATTCGCAGATTACTACTTCCCAACCCAGCCCCGATTCATTAATGGAATATTGGGACAAGCTGTTGCAAGAATACGACCAAGTTATCTACATCCCCATTTCGAGCGGGCTCGCGGCAGCCTACGACACCGCGTATCAGCTGACGCAGACCGACGAAAAATATAAGGGAAAGATTTTTGCAGTTGATAACCACCGCGTTTCGGTAACGCAGAAACAGAGCATATTAGACGCTTTAAAAATGGCAAAAGAAGGCAAATCCGCAGAAGAAATCGTGCAGTGGCTTACCGAAACCGGAATGAAATCAAGCATTTACATTATGGTTGATACTCTTACCTACCTCAGAAAAGGCGGAAGGCTTAATCCCGCCGTTGCATTCGTCGGCAATTTATTAAAGATTAAACCCGTTCTTCAAAATCACGGCTTCAAGTTTGATCAGTTTACTAAGGCCAGAAAAATCTCAGACGCTAAAACGGCAATGATCAACGCAATGACAAAAGATCTCGAAACGGAATTTAAGGACGAATACGAAGCGGGCAAAATGACTTTGCAGGTAGCGCATACCCAAAACCTTGATGCGGCATTAAAATTCAAGTCTTAAATTGAAGAAATTTTCCCGAACGTAGAATTTACTTTCGTTGACTCCCTCTCGCTAAGCGTTTCTTGCCACATCGGCCCCGGCGCGCTTGCAATTGCTTGTTCAATTAAATATTAATTTTGTATTGGAGATTGAAATATGAAAACAGCAATAATGACAGACAGTAACAGCGGTATTACTCAGGCAGAAGCAAATAAATTAGGTATTTCTGTTATACCTATGCCTGTACTTATCGATGACGATCTATTTTATGAAGACCTTACTTTGACTCAGGATAAGTTTTACGAAAAACTTAAAAGCAACGTAAGGGTTTCCACTTCACAGCCTAACCCCGAACATGTGGGCGAAGTATGGCGTAAAATACTTGATAAATACGACGAAATCGTCTACATTCCTATGTCAAGCGGACTTTCCGAAACCTGCCACACTCTGCAACATTATGCAGAAACGGAAGCGCGTTTCAAAGGCAAAGTTTTCGTTATAGATAACCAAAGAATTTCGATAACGCAAAAGCAAAGCGTTTTCGACGCAATGAAGCTTGCGGATGAAGGAAAATCAGCCAAAGAAATTTCGGATTGGCTGATGAACTCGAAGATGAAATCAAGTATTTACATTATGGTTGATACTCTCAAATATCTGAAAAAAGGCGGTCGTCTTACACCTGCCGTTGCGGCAATCGGCACCCTTTTGAGAATTAAACCGGTTCTTCAAATTCAAGGCTTCAAGCTTGACACTTACGCAAAAGTAAGAAAGCTGACAGACGCTAAGGATACTATAATCGGAGCTTTAAAAAACGATTTAACGACGAGGTTTAAAGAAGAATACGAAGCGGGCAAAATGGTGATAAGCATTGCCCATACGAAAAATTACGACGAGGCGCTTAAATTCAAGGATCAGCTCATGGCCGAATTCCCCAAGGCTGAATTCAAATTTATCGACCCCCTCTCGCTCAGTGTTTCCTGCCATATAGGCCCCGGCGCACTTGCCGCGGCCTGCGCAATTAAGTATTAAAATAGCTTTTTGTACTCTCTTTTACTTTTAAACATACCGTTATAAATTATGCCGATAACGAAGCTACTCATCATTATATAGCACCACAGTAAAAAAATTATCAGGGCCGCTATCTTGCCATACAGCTTTTCAGGATCGGCAAAAGAGGTATAAATATTAAAACCTAAAACAAATATCAACCACAAAGCTGTGGTAAGCAAGCTTCCGGGGAGCGCCTCGGAAGCTTTCAATTTATACGGACACGCAAAAATATTCAATATTAAAGCCACCGTAAACGCTGTGGCGGTTATAACGCAGTACGTTATAATATCGGCTACGTAAAACGGCAAAATTCTTTCAAGCACCCACGAGCCCGTTACGGATACCGCTGCAAGCACTGCCATAACCAAAAATACACTGAAAATAAGTAAAAGCGAGGCAAGCCGTAACCTGAGCCCCCCTTTAACACGCGCGCTGTTGTAAATAATTTCACCGCTACGCCTTAAATGATAAAAAAAGTTCGTAGACGAATACAGTGTGGTTAAAAGAAAAATTATACCGGCTCCGCTTGCGGCACTTTCGGCAGACGCCTTTAATTGCCTTAAAATAGGACTTACCGCATCAAAAAGCTCGTGCGATAAAAATCGTTCTATATCAAGATTTCCGCAAACCAACGTCAGCCAGAGAGTAAACGGCGCAATACTCATCAACAAAAAATAAACTAGCGTTCCGGCAATAGTCGAAAAACGCTTGTCCGAAAAATATTTATACAGGTTTATAATTTTGTTCATATATCTATTTTCTGCAATTTAAAAAAAATTAAGGGGTAACAAAAGTTACCCCTGTTTTTTTAATCAACCGTTCCAGTGATTGTGGCAACCGCAACCGCACCCATGGTTATGCGTATGGCAGTCGTTATCGAAAAGAGCGTACTGCTGAATATAGTAGTCATCAAACCGATTGCATCTGTTACATCTGTTGCATCTGTCGCAGTTATTGCACCTATTACATCTGTTGCACTGACAATTGCAGAACAGATTTAAAAGTCCGCAGAAACAGCACTGATTATTCCTGTTGCAACCGTTATACCAGTTATTGCAGTTATTGCACTGGTCACATCTTCTGTTGTTATTACAATTATTACACATAAGTAATTCTTCCTCATACAGTTAAAGTCCGGCAAAGGTTTCCCCCCTTGCCTTTACTTCATTATATGAAAAAGCTAACTAGATTTGCGACCGTATTTAATTTTTATAGTATTTTATAAAGAAAAAAGCAGCAAGCAATTCGCCCGCTGCTTCTAAATTTTTTAATTAATTATTTCCCGAAATATCTTTTCAGAAGTCCTGCAAAGCCTGCACCGTGTCTCGCTTCGTCCTTCGCCATTTCGTGAACGGTATCGTGAATTGCATCGTAGCCTAACTGTTTAGCTTTCTTTGCTATTGCAAACTTGCCCTCACATGCACCGGATTCAGCAGCAGCACGAAGCTCAAGGTTCTTTTTGGTCGAGGGTGTTACGACATTACCCAAAAGCTCGGCAAATTTTGCGGCATGCTCAGCTTCTTCAAACGCATAACGCTTAAAAGCTTCTGCTATCTCGGGATAGCCCTCGCGATCTGCAACTCTTGCCATAGCAAGATACATTCCGACTTCGGTGCATTCTCCTTCAAAATTAGCCTGCAATCCAGCCATCACCTCAGCATCTTCCACTTTTCCGTCGCCTACTACGTGCTCACATGCAAACGCAGGCTTTTCATTGCCGTTGATCGGCTCAAACTTTTTAGCCTTGCATACGGGACAAACTTCAACGCCGTCTTCTACGATTTCACCGCAAACAACACATCTTTTCATAAATTATTTACTCCTTTATATATTTAATTCAGTATAAAAATTATAACACAAAACAAACTAAATGGCAATATTTAGCAAGCTTTTTGCAAAAATTTTTGTTACATTTTATCGGGTACGCCTATACCCAAAATAGCCAACGCATTTTTAAGTGTCTGCAAAGTTGCCGAGGTAAGCGCAAGTCTGAACTGTTTAGTATCCCCTTCCGCCGTCAGAATTTTGCATTCGATATAAAATTTATTGAACTTTTGTGCAAGATCGACTGCATAGCGTGCAACGTAGCTGGGCTCGTATTTCTCAGACGCATCAATTAAAGTTTCCTTAAAAGCCGCAAGTGCTTTGACGACTTCGAATTCAACGACACTCGGCTCGTACCCGACAGGCATCAGTATATTTTCAGCCTTGGAAAGTACAGACTTCGCACGCGCACACGTATACTGAACGTATACGCTGGTTTCACCCTCGAAGCTTAAAACTTTATCATAAGAAAAAACTATATCCTTTATTTTGTTGTTATAAAGCGCGCCGAATATGACCGCACCTATTCCCACCTTTTCGGCAATTTCGGTTTTATTTTCAAGGTCGGGATTTTTTTCGGTAACAACGCTATACGCCTTTTCAACGCACTTGTTAATAACGTCTTCAAGCCATACAACTTTGCCCTTTCGGGTTGACATCGCGCCGTCTTCCAAAGAAACCATTCCGTAAGCAACGTGAACCAAATCCTTGGCCCATTCATTGCCCATAAGTTCTAAAACCTTGAAAACCTGCTTGAAATGCAGATTTTGCTGATAGGCCACCACGTACAGACATTTGTAGAAATCATAAGTATTTTTGCGGTAATAAGCCGCCGCTAAATCACGCGTTGCGTAAAGCGACGCTCCGTCCGAACGGAGTATAAGGCATGGCGACATTCCGTATTCTTCCAGATCGACGATAGTCGCCCCTTCACTCTCTTTCAGAAGATTTTTTGCGCGAAGCTCATCGATTACCGGCTGCATTTTATCAGTATAGAAACGCTCGCCTGCGTAACTGTCGAACTTGACGCCAAGCTTGTCGTATATGCCCTCAACGTACTTCAATGTAAGCGATTTGAACCACTCGAAAATTTCATTAGCCTCTTTATCACCGCTTTCTATTAACCTGAAATATTCACGAGCTTCGATTTCCATTTTCTCATCGGCTTCGCTGTTAAAACGAACGTACAGCTCGTTGATTGCGTGAATACCGCCCTTTTCAATCTCTTCCTTATTGCCCCAGTGCTTATAAGCGCAGATAAGCTTACCGAACTGCGTTCCGTAATCGCCCAGATGGTTTATACCCACTACTTTATAGCCCAAAAATTTATACAGTTTATAAAGTGCTCCGCCTATTACGGTCGTCGAAAGGTGTCCGATATGAAAAGGTTTTGCAATGTTTACAGATGAATAATCTATACAAATCGTTTTACCAGCACCAAAATCTGACGCCCCGAAATTTTTACCCGTGTTTAAAATTTCACCAATAACAGACTTAGCGAGTTCAACTTTATTTACTTTAAAATTAAGGTATCCGTTTACCGCAGAAACTTCGCTGATTACCCCGTCGGTCTTATAAGCATTTTTAAGCTCTTCGGCGATAATATTCGGACTTTTCCTTAAAATTTTAGCAAATTTAAAGCAAGGCAAAGCAAAATCACCCATTTCCGAGTTTGGCGGAAGAACTATCGAAGTATATATTTCATTATTATCGATGCCGTCTATTTTTATTCTGTCGGCTATGTGCTTCTTGTAATCCATAATTTCCCTTAAAATATTTGTATTTCGCTGTAAATTCTACCACATATATAAAAAATTATCAAGTTTAAGCAGTATTTGTTTTGATTTTTTGCCGAATTATATTATAATTTAAGTAACTTTTCTGAAAAGGACAAAATAAATGAAATTAGGTGTTGTGGGACTGCCCAACGTAGGAAAGTCCACTCTGTTCAATGCAATAACTCACGCAGGTGCGGAAGCCGCGAATTATCCGTTCTGCACTATTGAACCAAACGTCGGTGTAGTTGCCGTTCCGGACGAAAGGCTTGATAAGCTTGCAAAGCTTTACGACAGCAAAAAAGTTACCCCCGCTATCGTAGAGTTCGTCGACATTGCGGGGCTTGTTAAAGGAGCATCGCAAGGCGAAGGCCTGGGTAATAAATTTCTCTCGCACGTAAGAGAATGCGATGCAATAGTTCACGTCGTGCGCTGTTTTGAAAATGAAAACATCACTCACGTCAACAACAAAATCGACCCGATTGCCGATATCCAGACAATAACGCTCGAACTTATTCTTGCAGACATCGAAGCGGTAAACAAGCGTCAGGACAGAATAAGAAATACTGCACGCGGAGGAGCAAACAAAGAAGCCGCGGCAGAATTCGCACTTTTGGAAAGGCTTGAAAAGTTTTTAAGCGAAGAAAAACCCGCAAGACTTTTCGAGTGCGCGGACGAAGAAAAGCCTTTAATTGACAACCTGTTCCTCTTGACAAACAAGCCCATAATTTACGCCGCGAACATTTCCGAATTCGATATGGGCAAAGATGAAAGCGATATACCCCTCGTCTGCGCCGTAAAGGATTACGCGAAAAAAGAGGGAAGCGAAGTTTTGGTGATATGCGCCAAAACCGAAGAAGAGCTTTCGAAAATGTCAGAAGAAGATATGGCAATGTTTTTGGAAGAGCTGGGGCTTGAAGAAAGCGGACTTAACAGACTTATTAAGAAGAGCTATACACTTTTAGGACTCATTTCCTACCTTACTGCCGGTGAAAAAGAGACAAGAGCCTGGACTATCGTTAAAGGCACGAAAGCTCCGCAGGCGGCGGGCAAAATTCACACCGATTTCGAAAAAGGCTTTATCCGCGCGGAAATATGCGACTGGCAAATTCTTTTGGAATGCGGAGGACTTGTCGGCGCGCGCGAAAAAGGCAAGGTTCGCTCGGAAGGCAAAGATTACGTTATTAAAGACGGCGACGTCGTCCTCTTCCGTTTTAATGTTTAACAAAATTAATAAATTACTAAGGGGGACGCACTGTCGCTATGTGGACGCGTGTTAAAGGGTTAAACCCGAATGAAACGTATTGCTGTACAAAGGAAGACGTAAAATCTTTTTTTGGTGATGCCGATATAGACGTATATTTCGGTACGTTTAATATGAGCCGAAATGAAAACAAAAACAGCATACAATACAGACCGAACAAAAACTTCGATGACAGAATAATCGCGCGTATGGTGGTAAGTAAAAGATACGTAGACGTAACAGGTTTGGAATTAAATTCGTATTTAAGTTTTTTTATTATGAATAAAGACGGATATTCCGATGAGCTGAGATTGAAGTTCGTAGCTGAAATATTACCCGAATTGAAGGAGCTTTACGAAAAGCATAAAGAAGACGATTTGCAAGGAAAAGAACGCTTTAACGTTACAATAGGTTTAAAAGATAACCGCTTCAATCTTTACGAATCAATGAAATAAATATTATTTTTAAAGCAACTAAAAAAATGACCCCGTCCGAAACCGGACGGGGTTTTGATTTACAAATTATTTCAGTTCGGAGAAGTACTTGATAGTTCTTACCATATTCGAGGTATAAGAATTTTCGTTATCGTACCAAGCAACAACCTTTACGAGGGTCGTGCCGTCGCCGAGGGGCATACACTTCGTCTGCGTAGCGTCGAACAGCGAACCGTACATTATACCGATAATATCACTTGAAACAAGTTCTTCTTCGGTATATCCGTAAGATGCGGAAGCCGCCTGCTTCATTGCTCCGTTTACAGCGGCCGCGTCTACTTCGCCTTCACAAACTGCGATAAGCTGTGTAAGCGAACCGGTAGGTACGGGAACACGCTGAGCGCATCCGTCAAGAACGCCGTTAAGTTCGGGAATAACGAGGCCGATTGCTTTTGCCGCACCCGTTGAATTGGGAACGATATTAACGGCTGCCGCTCTCGCTCTTCTGAGGTCACCCTTTCTGTGAGGACCGTCAAGAACCATCTGGTCACCGGTGTATGCGTGAATGGTTGTCATATAGCCTTTTCTGATTTTGCAAAGCTTATTAAGCGTATCTGCCATAGGTGCAAGGCAGTTCGTAGTACAGCTTGCAGCAGAAATAACGGTATCGCTTGCCTTTAACGTTTTTTCGTTTACGCCGAATACGATTGTGGGAAGATCGTTGCCCGCGGGAGCGGAAATAACGACTTTCTTTGCGCCTGCCTTAATATGTGCGGACGACTTCTCTTTCGAGCAGTAGAAACCGGTACATTCCAAAACGACGTCTACGCTGTGCGCTCTCCAAGGAAGGTTTGCCGCATCTTTTTCTGCATAGATTTTAATAGTCTTTCCGTTAACGGTAATGCTGTCTTCCCCTGCAATTACAGAATCAGCATACTTATATCTGCCCTGAGCCGAATCATACTTTAAAAGATGAGCAAGCATCTTGGGGCTTGTAAGGTCGTTGATAGCTACGATTTCGTAACCCTCGGCTTCAAACATCTGTCTGAAAGCAAGACGGCCTATTCTGCCGAATCCGTTAATTGCTACTTTTACATTTGCCATAATTTGAATTCCTCCAAAATTTAATTCTTTTCAACACGATAAGTATATCAAATCTGGTAATTTTAGTCAATTGCTTTTATACAATTGCTAAATTGATAAATTTTTACTTATTAATGTTTTTTATACTCAAAATATTGACTTTTGACAGTGTTTTTATTTCAATTTTAAAAATAATTCCCGAAATTAGCTTGAAATTTACCTTGTGATGAATTATACTTATTAATGTAATAAATTTTTGGAGGATTTTAATGGCATTAGTTTCAGTTAAAGATATGCTTGAAAAAGCATTAAAAGGCAAATACGCCGTCGGTCAATTCAATATAAACAATCTTGAATGGACCAAGGCTATTCTTCAAACTGCGGAAGAGCTTCATTCTCCCGTTATTCTCGGAGTTTCCGAGGGCGCAGGCAAATATATGACCGGCTTCAAAACGGTTGCAGATATGGTCAAGGCAATGCTTGAAGAAATGAAAATAACCGTTCCCGTTGCTCTCCACCTCGACCACGGCACTTACGAAGGCTGTTATAAATGTATCGAAGCGGGCTTCTCTTCGATTATGTTTGACGGTTCTCACTTCCCCATTGAAGAAAATATAGCAAAAACGAAAGAATTAGTTGCGGTATGCAAGAAAAAAGGAATGAGCCTCGAAGCCGAAGTCGGTTCTATCGGCGGTGAAGAAGACGGTGTCGTCGGTGCAGGCGAATGCGCAGACCCCGACGAATGCAAAAAAATCGCCGATCTTGGCGTCACTATTCTTGCGGCAGGTATCGGCAATATCCACGGCAAATACCCCGCAAACTGGGAAGGTTTAAGATTTGACGTTCTTGAAAAAATCAAGGCAAAAACTGGCGATATGCCCCTCGTTCTTCACGGCGGTACCGGTATCCCCACTGATATGATCAAAAAGGCAATTTCTTTGGGCGTTGCAAAAATAAACGTCAATACCGAATGTCAGCTTGCTTTCCAGGCGGCTACGAGAAAATACGTTGAAGAAGGCAAAGATCTTGTAGGCAAAGGCTTTGATCCCAGAAAACTGCTTGCCCCCGGCGTAGAGGCAATAAAAGCCACCGTCAAAGAAAAGATGGAAATTTTCGGTTCGATCGGTAAAGCTTAATAAAAAAATCATAAACGGCGAAAGCGTACTGCTTTCGCCGTTATATTTTATAGTTTTTCAGAAATATCCAATAAGTGATTTGACGCGCCGACCAAATCCGACCGCTCGCAAGTTGCCAGAACGTATTTCAGATACAGTGAATACTCCTCCTCATCCATTGCGTCAACGACTTCGCGCATATATTGCGTTGCCATATCCGTACCGACGAAATGAAGTCTTTTTGCAGGAAGTCCCGTCATTAGCGCATCTATATCTTCTTTACGGTGAAGCGCAAAAATTTCCTGCGGAGTTGAACTCAATTTAAATGTGTTCCAATCAACAAGCTTATTATAGGGTTCCGTTTTCGTCTGACTTTTTCCGAATAAAAACTGAACTACCGTAGCATCGTTACCGCAATACGAAACGAACACCTTCCCGCCGCGTTTCGTCACGCGCAATGCCTCCGATATAGTTTTCCGTTGTTCTTCAACGGTAAACAAATGATACATCGGCCCCAAAAGCAAGGTTATATCGTAAGTATTATCTTTTATGCAGGATAAATCCAAAGCATTTCCCTGCCTTACGGTAATATCTTCCCCGGCTACGGTGTTTCTTTTAAATATTTCAATATTGTGTTCAACCAGCTCGATAGCGTCAACGCAGTGCCCCTTTTGCGCTACGGCGTGACTGTACCGCCCCGTTCCCGCACCTATTTCCAGAACACAATCGTCTTTTTTTAAATATTTTTCGATATAGCTCATCGTAGTTATAAATTCAACCATACCATGCTTTGAACACAGCCTTGCGTCCTCGTCATAGGCTTCGTAGTGCGATTTAATTATTTTCTCGGTATCATTCATAATGATGTTTTCCTTAATTTAAATATAGAAAAATAGGGTTAATTTTTCATATTTTGCCAAAAATAATTAATATGAAAAAAAGATCTTTGTTCTTAATTGTTTTATGTACGCTTCTTTTAACACTTCTTCCTGCGTGCGATATAAAAAATGCAGGACCGTTAAAATCCATTACGAATCCTCACGTTGCGCAGTATGACTGCATTGAAGCAACTTTCGGCGAAGAGGATTTGCTGACAAAGTTTGATTATATTAAAATTACACTCGTTGACAAAGAAAATCTTGAACTCAGTTATAAATATAAAGACGGCGAAAGTAGAAATCTTAAAAGCAAGTATTCTTTCGACGTCCAAACCCGCACGCTGACCGCTGAAATGGGATTGCTCGGATACTCTTTCAAACAATCGACGGTAATCGAAAAAGGCAAATTTACAATCTCAAAGCCAATCGGCGGTAAACAGCTTATTATGAAATTTAAAGCAAGTTAAAAATTATTTATCACCGTTATAATTTCCGGTAATTTCCTCAATTCCCTCTAAATCTATTTTGCCGTAGGTTTCATCAATATTCGAAGCCGCTTTCTCTTCGTTTTGTTCTTCGGCATCGTCTATTTCCGTTACGGTCTCCTGAACGGATTGCAAGTCGGGGATCTCCTCGTCGGCAGTAAAATGATCGTAATCGGGTCTGTTCATACTCTTATTTTCGTGGATCTTGTTAATCCAGGCTTGAAGCTTATTTTCCTTTATCCGCGAATATTCCAAAAAAGCAAACGAAACAAGTATCAGCAAGAAAAATAAACCAAGTATGATCAGTGCAAAAATATATTTTCCATCCATAATTTTATTTTAATACTCTTTTTTTATTATGTCAACATTTGAAATGATTTAAACATATAATTTAACTTATCGGCGGTCAAACTTCAGTCAATTTAATTCAGTTTTGAATTATTTTCATAATTAACGGCTATAAAAAATATATTATAGGTATGAAAAAAATATTGTTCTGCGGGGGCGGAAGCGCCGGACACGTAATTCCGAATATAGCGTTAATCGAACAGTTGAGTGAATACGATTGCCTTTATACGGGCACAGATGCCATCGAAAAAAGTATATGCAAAATTAACGGTATTGCATTTTATGAGTTTGACGCCGTAAAATTAGTTCGCGGAAAACTGTTATGCAATTTAGCAATTCCGTTCAAGCTTTTAAGAAGTATTAAACAGGCGGGCAAAATTCTTGACGAAATAAAGCCGGATTTACTCTTTTGCAAGGGAGGTTACGTTTGCATACCCCCTGCAATTGCCGCAAAAAAGAGAAAAATTCCCATTCTCGCACACGAATCAGATATCGAAGCGGGCCTGGCTAATAAGCTTATTGCTTCGAAATGCGAAAAGATGCTTACAGCCTTCCCCATTACTGCTTCAAAATTCAAAAACGGAAAATTTGTCGGGACGCCTATGCGCAAAAATTTATTCGGCAGAAGCAAGAATGAAGCAAAAGCCTCGTTCAATCTTGATTCACGTCCAACGGTCATAGTTTTCGGCGGAGGCTCCGGTTCAAAAATCATAAATGAAAATATCCGCAAAATTGCGTTTGAAATGTGCAAAAAAGTTAATATACTGCATTTATGCGGAAAAGGCAACAAGGTAGAAACTAATATTTACGGCTATAAACAGATTGAGTTCGCCGAAGATATGGGGCTGGTTTACGCCTGCGCCGACGGCGCTGTGGCGAGATGCGGGTCTAATTCCGCAAACGAACTTATATCGTTAAAAATCCCCACGCTGTTCATACCTCTTGAAAACTCTTCAAGCAGAGGCGATCAGATAAAAAATGCGGAATATTTTGAAAATTCGGGACTGTGCACGACGCTACGAGAAAAAGAACTAAACCCCAACCTTCTGAAAAACGAAATAAATGCGCTTTTGCAGAATGATAAATTAAAAACCGCACTCGATAACAGTAAAATCGAATGCGGAAACAATGCGATTATAAGAGAAATTAAATCAGTCCTCCGATAAGTATTTTAAGACCTATACCTATCAGTACGAGTCCGCCGATTAACTCGGCAATGCTTGCGTGTTTTTTAAGCGCATTACCTACCTTCACCCCGATAAAAAGTCCGACTAAGCTTATGATGAAAGTCACGACGCCGACAATAGCAACGCTTAAAAGTACGTTCGGAATGCTGTCTTTCAGTCCCTCCATCGTCGCAAAAGAAATTCCGACGAATAAAGCGTCAATGCTGGTCGCCACGCCTTGAATAAGAACTTCGGTAAAAGAATATTCCTTTAAATGCGTTTCCGTCTCGTCTTTGGAACGCATTTCTTTTATCGCATCATACAACATTTTTCCGCCGATTATTGCAAGTAATACGAACGCCACCCAATGGTCAATTGCGTCAAAAACAGTTTTAAAAGCCTGGCTCACCCCGAAAGCCACAAAATAACCGATTAACGGCATAACCGCTTGAAAAATTCCGAAAGTTGACGGAATTGTCAAAGCTTTACCCTTAGAAAGTTTATTATAGCACAAACCGTCGGTTATTGACACCGCAAACGCATCCATTGCCAAGGATACACCGATTAATATTACCTCTAAAAAAAGAACAACCGTGAACGTCATATTGTTATTTTATCATATTATTTTTTTGTTGTAAATATAATTAAAATTGTTTCAAAAAAAATAGTAAAATACCCCAAAACAGTTTGCTTTTTAAATAATTTTTAGTATAATATGTAGTGTCAGCAGATTATTGAGGTGTAGCGCAGTTTGGTAGCGCGTCTGGTTAGGGACCAGAAGGTCGTG
>CAMUNT010000017.1 GCA_947090365.1 uncultured Clostridia bacterium | reverse complement strand
TGTCGGCAAACGGAAAATTGTCATAAAAATTACGGAGGACGTTAAAAGTATATATAATATAGTTGAAATGATTTATAACAAAGAGGAAAATAGGTTAATGAAACTAATGATTAAATATATACTTGACGGTGAAAACGATGTTTTTATTATGGACCAGATAAAATATTCAAAAAATTCGTACTATCCGAGAAAACAGGCTTTTAAGGACAAGGTATATAAATGTTGTATTGCTTTGAATTTAGTAAGCTTAGAAGAAGTATTAGGAGAGGAGATAGCATAATGAAAGAGAAAACTGCTGTTGAAACGCTCATTTATCTCATTGATTTGCTGGTTAGTTACTTGGAGGATTTTAAAAACCGCAATAACTTATGCAACAATGAATTTATTTTGGGCGAGCGTACTGCGTACGTGGAATGTCTTGAAATATTGCAGATGTGGAAAGACGCGTTCAAAAACGGTTTAAATTTCGATATCGAAAAAAGATTTCCCATATAATTTTTATACAAACCGCACAAAAATTCTGAATACCTATGGTGTTAAATTGACAACCGCCCCCGCGGCCGCAGACACCATAATGCAGCATTTTAAGGATACGGGAACTCAGCCTTCCGATTACGATATGATTTTAACGGGCGATTTAGGCGCGCTCGGAAGCAGGATAGTCAAGGACTTAACGTGGGAAAAGGGATACGATATATCCGATTTTCACGTAGACTGCGGAGAAATAATTTATAAAGTCGTGGAAACGGAATTTCAGGGAGGAAGCGGAGCCGGCTGTTCGGCGGTCGTGCTTAACTCTTACGTGCTTACTAAAATGCGGGCGGGACTGTATAAGCGCATTTTATTTGCGGCAACTGGCGCGCTTTTATCAACGGTATCTTCGGGACAAGGAGAAAGTATACCGTGCATTAGCCACGCAGTTGAGTTGGAGTTGTAATATGGGACAGGAAATTTTGACGATATTTTTGACGTATTTAAAGGCTTTTGCGGTGGGCGGGGGAATATGTCTTATTGCACAGATAATTATTAATTTTACTGATTTAACCGCGGGTAAAATTCTTGTTTATTTTATGCTCGGGGGCGTTGTCCTTACTGCAATAGGCATATATCAACCGCTTGTCGAATTTGCGGGCGCGGGCGCTACCGTTCCCATATCGGGATTCGGATATCTTCTTGCCAGCGGTGCTATGAAGGGTGCGGAAAAGGGGTTTTTCTATGCAATTACAGGCGCTATGTCGGCGGCAAGCGCAGGCGTAACCGCGGCGGTTGTGTTTGCCTTTATAATGTCTTTAATTTTTAAATCAAGAACTAAGCGCAACTGACATACAATATTGTATGGCGAAGAAAACCCGTAAATTTACGCGATTTAAAATAATACTGGTGCTTATTTGTTTTTTGGCAATAGGTACGCTTATATATTTTCAGCGTAACGTAACGCGTGTGCTTATATCGATAAGCGAAGCTACTATCCGCTCGATTACTACCGTTGCCGTAAACGACGCGATTTATTATACTCTTAACGATGCGGTGCGTTACGACGATTTGATAACGATAGAGCGCGACGGCGGAGGAAACGTAACTTCGATAACCACTGACAGTCTTAAAATTAATCGGATAGCAAGAGATACCGCGTATCTTTCGCAGGAAAACCTGACGAAAATGAGCGCGGAGGGGATAATGGTTCCTATGGGCGCGCTTACGGGAATAGAAGCGCTTGCGGGTTTCGGTCAGAAAATAAACATAAAGATTATTCCGATAAGCAACGTGGAATGCCGTTTTGTATCGAAATTCATACAGGCGGGAATTAATCAGACGCTTCATTCGCTTTATCTTGAAATTGTTTCTGATATTTCGATAATTCTTCCGTCGAAGAGTACCAATCTTGCGTCAACGATAGAAGTGCTCATTTGCGAAAGCGTAATAACGGGAAAAATACCCGATACGTATCTGCAAGCTTCGTTCGGAGGGGACGCAACATTAGTGCCCGGTAAAAAATGAATCCCGTTTGCATAACTTTGGCAAACGGAATTTTTTTATTTAACAATCAACTTTGCCGCACCCACAAACCGTTTGGGTTGACTTACAGTCCTTTTTATAGTATAATTAAATATATCAGTTACAAAAGGAGACGCGCCGATGTTGAAGCGGTTTGCAAAATACATATACGCCGTGATAGTTTTTATCGTTTTGGCGACTATAGGTATCGTTGTGGGCGTGTATTCTATCGTAACAAACCAAATAGTAGAAAGTACTACTATAAACAATATCAGCGAAATAGTAACTCACGATCAAAGCTCTATTACGAGATTTATCGAATCCAACTGGGACAATTTAAAAAGCTCAGGCGAAAGATTAAAGCGACGTGCAGACGAGCTTACAAACGTCAGGCAGATTAACGAGTATTTAAGTTATGAAGCATACGAATCTTCGTTCGATAAAATATTCCTGTTAATGAACGACGGTTCTTATTATACCGATATTGCATACAGAATTGACGAAAGCACACCGGACTTTTATCCGTTTAAGGATTTTTTCAACGGAGAAAGCGACAAGGTTATAGGCTATGACTCGTTGCCTGTTATGAATTTCGGCATTGCGATAATTTACTGCTACAAGCTGAGCGACAAAGAATCTTTGTCGGGTATTTCCATAGGGGAAAACAATCAGGAAGTAAAAGGTATAATCGGTATATGCAGGCGTTCTACTATCGAAGAAGGGCTTGTTATTGAAAGTTACGTCGATAGTAAGGGGAATGCCCGCGGATACAGTTCGCTGGTAAATCTTAAAGGCGATTATATTGTAGACGGCAACGACGTTGCCGACTTCGATACGGCTAACTTTTTTCAGCAAATCGAAGAAAGCGGTCGTTCCGACTTGTCCAAATCAGCCGTAGAGGATAAAATGAAACGGGGAGAAACGTTTTGGTTCTATTACGAAACGAGCGGTATCCGCAAACTCAGTTATTGCAGTCCTTTAAACGGCGCCGAACACGTTGACTGGTACTTCGTGCTGTCGGTGAACGACGAGGCGCTCGGTGAGCAAACTATTTCGTTCGTGTGGATGGCTGTCGTGTCGCTCAGTATATTCGTAATCGTAAGCGTCGTTGCAATGGTAATCGTTATGATTATGCAAAGAAAGATAACGAGGGCGTATGCGCATGAAAAGGCGCAAAGCGAATTTTTGTCGAATATGAGCCACGAAATACGAACGCCTTTGAACGGACTTATAGGGTTGAATTATCTGACGATAAAAGCAATCGATAAACCCGACAAGAAAAAGCAGGTTAAAGAGTGGCTGTCAAAGTCGCACGATACGGCGAAATATCTGCTCAAACTCATTAACGATATTTTGGATATTTCAAAGCTTCGTGCAGGCAAAGTTGATATACTGAAAGAGCCTGTGATTATTGAAACGCTTATAGACTCTATTTACTCAATGCAATGCGAAAATATCAGAGAGCGCGGTATAGAGTTTGTCGTTGACAACAATATAGCCTTTCCTTGCATTTTGTGCGACGATACGCGTATTAAGCAGGTGCTGATGAATATAGTCGGCAATGCGGCCAAATTTACTCCTGCGGGTGGATTTATTAAGTTATCTGTAAATCAGACTCCGGTCGATGAAAATCACGTAATTACGTCGTTTGTCTGCGAAGATACGGGTTGCGGAATGAGCAAAGAGTTTCTGTCGAAAATTTTCGATAAGTTTTCGCAGGAGCGTAACAGTAATTCTTCGTCTATTAAGGGCACAGGTCTTGGAATGGCAATCAGTTATTTGCTTATAAAGGCGATGGGCGGAGATATAACCGTAGAGAGCGAATTGGGCAAAGGCAGTAAGTTTACCGTAAATATTCCTGCTGAAATTTCCGATTTGCCCGATTATATGCAGTTCGGCGACGACCGTATAGCGGAAGATAAGGCGGAAGATTTCAGGCATATAAAAGTGCTTATTGCGGAAGATAACGAGCTGAATGCGGAAATATTAATCGAAATTTTGCAGGATGCAGGTTTTAGCGTTGAGCGCGCTTCAAACGGAGAAGAGGCGGTTAATATGTTCGCATCGTCGGAAATAGACGAATACGGTGTCATACTTATGGATATGCGTATGCCGATATTCGACGGTTGTGAAGCGGCAAGCAGAATAAGAAATCTTGACAGGGAAGACGCGGGAAGAGTTCCCATCTTGGCTTGTACGGCTAATACTTTTCAGGAAGATAAAATTAAGGCTTATGAAAGCGGAATGAACGATCTTTTAACCAAACCTATTGATGTTAAAATACTGTTGCAGAAAATGGAAAATATCGGTAACGGTAAAAATTCGGACGGCAGTGAGAAGAAGGAGCCGTAGCAATGAAAAAAGTTTTTACCGCAATCGTTAAAAAAATTAATATTGCAATTTTCTTATCTGTTTCCGTTCTGCTTTCTGTGGCGTATTGTTTCGCAGGTTGTCAAAGCAATTCCGTTAAAGAAATTATAATAAAAGTCAACAAGTCAAACGCTTATGTTAATTCGGTAAATGCCGATTTTGAGAAAATCGACAGCATAACGGCGCTACTGTCATCAGCAGGTGAAGAATTTGTTGCCGGGTATTCGGAAAAAATTAAAATAAAGGTTGTTGAATTCGAAGAGGGCGAGGAAACAAAGGCTGTAACCGATGCGTTTAAAACGTCAAACGCCGCAGACGTTTTGTACGATAATTTTTTCAATATGAGTAGTTACATTCATACGGGAAATGCCGTACCTTTGGATGACGTTTTAACCGGCGAAGCTGTAAGCAGTCTGAATTCGAAGTACGTGGACAGTGGCAGATATAACCAAAAATTGTATATGATGCCGTATTTGGCTTCGCAGAATATTCTTATTTATAATAAAACTATGCTTAAACAGTGCGGTCTGGATAAGTATATTGACGACGGCGATTGGGCTATTTCGAATTGGTCCGTTCAGGAGTGGACTGAAATTTTGAATACTCTTGCGCATAGATTGCCGATAGGTGACGTGCCGTTTATGATGTATGCGAAAGACAATCAGGGTGATACTTATATAATGACTTTGCTGTGCGCATACGGCGGTAATATTTTTGACGAAAACGATAATTTCTCGCTTATAAACGATAACGCCGTAACAGACGCTTTAAACTGGATTCAGGGAGGCGTTGACAGTGGCTGGTATTTATCCGTTCCTTATGATAAAACTATGCTTGATAATAGCAGTAAGTTTAAAACGGGTGAGTTGGCTTTTTACAGTTTCGGCCCCGAAAGCTATATGTATAGCGACGTAATTGTAAACGGAATAGGCGATAAATACGGATTTGTCAATTATCCCGGGAATAAATGTACGTTCTTTTGCGACGGGTTTGAAATTTTCGATAACGGCGACAGTGAAAAAATAGCAATTGCCAAAGATTTTTTAAGGTATTTCTATACTACCGAAAAATGGATGAACTGTTCCGCCGGCGGTATCCCCGCAAGTCTGAAAATAACGGAGAAATACAAAAACGATATACCGCATTTAGAACCGTTTTCGGCTAACGCGGTTAATGCAATCGATATAACGAGAAATCTTCCCAATTGGCAAGGTGGGGCGGACTCTGTACGCGGGATTTTCTATAAGGAAATAGCGGATTTATTAATTCACGATGCATACGGTGATTTTATTTATACACCGCAGGAATGTGCAAAAAGTCTTCACGACAAGTTGAACGGCGCTATTGAAATCGGACGTGCAAACAGTCATCCTCACGATTAATTGAATTATTACTAACCAAAAGCTCTGCGCAAAGCGCAGAGCTTTTAATTTCGTTATCTTAAAGTTATATTCAGCTTGAATTTCAGGTTGTTTAATATCTTTTTTACAAAGCCGTCTATTTTGTCGTCGATAGGTTCTTCTTTGGGGGTAAACGTCACTTTAAACGCCATACTCTTTTTGTTTTTTTCAATCTGCTCTCCGACGTAAATATCGAAAAGGAATACCTCCGTTACGTATTTGCACGCCGAATAAATTTCTTTCTCGATTTCGCCTGAACTGACGCTCATATCGCACACCAGCGCCAAATCGCGCGTAAATTCGGTGAATTTGGGGAGAGGCGTATATTTTAACGGTTTCGAGTGTTTTCTGAGAGCCTCATAGTCCAATTCGCCGACGGCAACCGTTCTGTCGATTGCAAGCTCTTCGGCAACTGTAGGGGCAAGTATGCCTATATAACCGACACTCTCGCCGTCGCAGGTGATTTTTGCCGTTTTTCCCGGATGCAGGAAGGGCTTTTCGCAAGGCTCGTATTCGAACCTGACGTTGAGGTGCGACGCAAGGTTGTCGGTGACGCCCTTTAAGTGGAAAAACGTGCAATTTCCCCACATTCCCAAAGAGAGCATTTTCTTTTCTTCGGGGAAATTTTTAACAGGCAGTTCATTTGCAAGATAAACTTTTGCCAGCTCAAACAGCTTACCGTTCATATTACCGCGCCGTAAATTTCTTACGATTACGTTGACCATTGACGGAACAAGGGTGGTGCGCATTACGGATAAATCTTCGCTTATGGGGTTCAAAATTTTTATAGCTTTGCGTTCGTCGCAGTCTGCAGTAATTTTCAGCATATCGAAATCTTTTTCAGATATAAACGAATAGCACGAAATTTCGTAAAGGCCTTTGCTCACGAGAATATCTTTCAGTTTATTTTCGGCTTTCTGTTCCTCCGTAAGACCTCCGCTCGTGACAGAAGCAGTGGGAATAAAAGTGGGGGAGATATGGCTGTAACCGTACATTCTTATTATCTCTTCCGCGATGTCGGGGTAACCGTCTATATCTTCCCTGTAACGCGGAACGGTTAAATTCATTTCGTCACCGTTTATATTTACTTTGAAATATAGGCTTGTTAAAATGCTTTCCATTTTCTTTGATGGAACGGTTATGCCGAGCAGTGCGTTTACTTTGTTTATGCTGACGGTCATTTTCTTTTCGGTAAGATTTGAATAAGGGGTCTTAACGTCGACTTCAACGTCGGTAACGGTTCCGCAACCGAGTTTATCGATTAAATTCAGCGCCCTTAAAATAGCTTTTTCTACCGTATATTCGTTTACGCCTTTTTCAAAAAGAGCGGAAGAGTCGGAGTGCTGCCCCAAAGCCCTTGCAGTACGCCTTACGTTGTCGCGCGCAAATTTTGCAGATTCGAAGAGCACCTCGGTTGTATCATCTTTGATTTCGCTGTTAAGTCCGCCCATAATTCCCGCTAACGCGCAGGGTTTTATGCTGTCGCAGATGACAAGATTTTCGCTGTTCAATTCAAATTCTTTTTCGTCGAGAGTAGTGATTTTTTCGCCGTCGTTCGCTCTTCTGATATTGACGGTTGCGCCTTCGAGCGTTCTTAGGTCGAATGCGTGCATCGGCTGTCCTAATTCAAGAAGAATAAAGTTAGTAATATCGACGACGTTATTTATAGACCGAAGTCCGCACAGCGCAAGCTTTTTTTTCAGCCAGTCGGGCGAGGGTGCTATTTTTACGTTGTTTACGTAATGTCCGATATATCTCGGGCATAGTTCAGGAGCTAAATCGTTTATTTGAATTTTTTTGTCGCTTTTAATTGTTTTAAACGAGTAATCAGGCTCTTTTACGGGCTTATTAAGTACGGCGCCGATTTCACGCGCAATGCCGAAAATGCTTTGGCAGTCGGGACGGTTTGCGGTTATCGATATATCAAAAATATAGTCGTCGAGACCAAGCTCACGCTTTACGTCTTCTCCGTTTTTCAGCGAAGAAGGTAAAATCAGAAGACCGTTATAATCTGCACCGTAGTACATATCGCCGTTTACGCCGAGCTCAACGCCTGAGCAAAGCATTCCATCGGATTCTATTCCGCGGAGCTTGCCTTTTTTAATCGTCATAATTCCTTCGATTGTAACGTGATCTTTCGCGGTAGCGTATACGGTTGCGCCAACGAGAGCGCAGGGGGCTTTAATTCCTTTTTTAACGTTGTCGGCTCCGCAGCAAATCTGAAAAATTCCTTTATCTCCGCAGTCGACTTTGCATACGGAAAGGTGTGTGCCCTCGACTTTTTCGCATTCTATAACTTCACCGACGACGACACCGGTAATATCTCTGCCTATTTCGTATAATTCTTCAACTTCAAATCCGCAAGAAAAAAGCTTAGCCTGCAATTCTTCTGCGGAAACGTTTATATCAACGTAATCTTTAAGCCAACTTAAAGGTGCTTTCATTTTCTTTCTCCTTTAACCCTTGAACTGTTTCAGAAAGCGGACGTCGCCCTCGAATAAAAGTTTAATATTGTTTATACCGTATTTAAGCATTGCAATTCTGTCTATTCCGAATCCGAACGCAAAGCCCGTATACTCGTCGGGGTCTATTCCGCACCCATCTAAAACGTGCCTGTTTACCATACCCGCACCGCCTAATTCAATCCAGCCTGTGCCTTTGCACAGTCTGCACCCGTTACCGCCGCACTCGAAACAGCTGACGTCTACTTCAACCGAAGGCTCCGTAAAAGGGAAGTAGGAGGGGCGTAGTCTCGTCTTTACGGCGTTTCCGAAAATCTTTTTGACTAACTCGTCCAGCATTCCCTGCAAATCGCACAGTGTCAGACCTTTGTCTACGACGAGCATTTCCATTTGCGAGAACATAGGCGAGTGGGTCGCGTCGTCGTCGCTGCGGTAAACCTTACCCGGGGAAAGTATTTTAATAGGCGGTTTTTTATTCTCCATAACTCTTATCTGTCCCGCTGAGGTCTGCGTCCGCAATAAAAGGTTTTCCGATAAATAGAAAGTATCCTGCATATCTCTTGCGGGATGGTCGGCGGGCGTATTTAACGCCGTAAAATTATAGTAGTCGTTTTCTATTTCGGGCCCCTCGAATATTTCGAATCCCATACCAAGGAATATAGAAATAAGCTCGTTGGTAACGAGGGTAGAGGGGTGATACGCTCCGTCGGGCGAAATTTGTCCGGGCATAGTTACGTCGATTTTTTCGTCGGCATATTTCTTTTTGAGTTCAAGCTTTTTCAGTCCTCTTTCAAGCTCGTCAAACTTTTCTTCGCTCCACTGTCTAAGCGCGTTTAAAAGCTTGCCCATACTCGGGCGCTCCTCCGGCGGAACGTCGCGCATATTTTTCATAAGCGAAGAAATTTCGCCCGTCTTGCCAAGGAATTTCATCTTGATTTCCTGCAAGGTCTGGCTTGATTTGATTTCCTTGATTGTGTTTTCGATTTGCTCTTCGATTTGTTTTATTTTTTCTTTTACGTCCATAAAAACCTCATAAAATATAAAAATCGCCCTGTAAACACAGGGCGAAAATAAGTTCGCTGTACCACCTGATTTCGCGATTGCAAAACCGCCTCTTTTCATCCTTAACGCAGATTTACGGAACGCATTACTAAACTTTTCACGCGTTCGGCTCGCAAGGGAATAACGGCTTTATTCTTTAAAGAACCTTTCAGCCTGCGGGTTCTTATCTCTGAAAAGAACGTCTAAGCCGTCTGTCTTGGTCAACACCTTTATAATTAATACAATTATATTAAATAGTAAAAGCAAAGTCAAGGCATTTAATTATAAATAAAAGCAAATATTTGTTTACAATAAATTAAATTTAAGTTATAATCAAAATATGGAAGATAATTCAAAACCTCAAAAAGAGGAAGAAATTGATTTTTTTGAAGATAATCAGCCTGAAATGCAGACTGTCAATTGCGGTCTTACTTCGAAAACGGGTGGAATTTCGTTTTCTGTGCTTGTTATAATTTATTGCATTTTTTCAGTCGTTGCGTCTGCCGTAACGGCGATTATTGCAAATGCTATAATGGATAAGTACGGTTATTCTGACATTCAGGAGGCTCTGAAACATATTCAGAAAACCGACGCGTTTATTTACGTGAATTATCTGCTTACTCCGATAATGATTGCTACGTGCGTGCTTTTTATTACCAAACGCTTCAAGGTCGGGTTCGGTCAGATTTTTCAGGTTAAATGCAAGCCGAAATATTATTTAATCGCCGTTCTGCTGATTTTCGGACTTTTATTTTCTTTAAGCTATTTAAACGGAGTTTCCGTTGAATTTTTTAAGCTTTTCGGATATCGGCCGAGAGAATCGTCAAGCTATTTTCCCGATGTTTCTGGCGGTTTGGTGGTGCCGGCGTTTATAGTAATTGCGATTTTGCCCGCTATATTCGAAGAATTGATGTTCAGAGGATTGCTTCTAAATTGCTGTCACAACGGAATGGGCAGTATAAGGGCGATACTTGTTACGGGCTTTTGCTTTTCGCTGTTTCACGCTTCGCCCGAACAAACAGTCTATCAGTTTATTGCGGGCTGCGCGTTTGCGTTCATTGCAGTGCGCTCGGGGTCGATTTTGCCGTCGATGCTTATGCACTTTATAAACAACGCACTTATAGTAATTTTTAACGCCTGCAATTTGTTCGACGAGGCGGGAAATCTCGTAATGTCAGATACCGCATTTATTATCGTAACGGTATTTTCGGCAATATCGTTTGTCGGCGCAGTAGTCTGGCTTGTGCTGGATAAAACTCCGCTTAAAAAGTGTGAAAAGGGCGGGGTGAAAGTGTTTTTCTTATATGCGTCAGTCGCTATCGGCGCGCTGGGACTTGTCTGGGTGCTGTCGCTTTTCGGGGTGGCGTAGTGCAGAAAATAAATATCGTTTGCGTAGGCAAAATCAAGGAAAAATTTTACTGTGATGCGGTGTCTGAATATTTGAAAAGACTTTCGCGTTTTGCAAAGGTCGAGGTTCGTGAAATCGCCGAATGCAGGACCTTGGACGAAGAGGCTGAGCTGATTTTAAAGACCGCTAAGGGGCGAATAGTTGCACTGTGTATCGAGGGGAGAAAAAATTCAAGCGAGGAACTGGCGGTTTATATTAAAGAGCTGACTGACAGCGGTGTCGAATGTACTTTTATAATAGGCTCTTCCTGCGGGCTTTCGGATAAGGTCAAAGATAAGGCGCATTTAAAGCTTTCGTTTTCGGATATGACTTTTCCCCACCAGCTTATGCGCGTAATTCTGCTTGAACAGATTTACCGTGCGTTTATGATAAACGGCGGGGGTGAATATCACAAATAGTTTGGGAATATTCTATTGTGTGATATATGAAAAAGTAGAAAAGTTTTACAAAAGCTATGCGGGGCGCAAGTGCGTAATAGGGTATTCTTTAAACGGTAAAGAAATCTATGCTTTCCATATAGGAAGTCCTACCGGCAGACAGTTTATATCAACTTACGCCATTCACGGCAGAGAGTGGATAACGGCGGAGCTTGCATTAAAGCATATAAAAACGGGCGTTGATAAGGGCGGAGGCTGGATAATTCCTATCGTCAATCCCGACGGGGTGGCAATCAGCGAAAGTGTAAGGGCTATGTGGAAGGCCAATGCCCGCGGAGTTGACTTGAACTGTAATTTCGACGCGGACTGGGGCAGCGGAAGGCTGAACACAAGACGACGCGGAGGCGAAAACTGTATAGGTGACAGCCCCTTTTCGGAAAGCGAAACGAAAGCTTTGAAAAATTTTACTTTAAAAATCCGCCCGTACGTTACGTTTAGTTTTCACACGAAGGGTGAAGAAATATATTGGCAGTACAACGGGCTGGGCGATAAGCGCGGTGCCGATATTCTTGCCGAAGCAACGGGTTATAAGCCGGTCATAATTTACGGTTCGGCAGGCGGGTATAAGGATTGGTGTATTCAGAAGCTGAGAATTCCCGCATATACGATAGAGTGCGGCTCGGACGGTCTCGAACACCCTATAAAAGATATTAAAAAACTGAAAAAGTGCTTTAAAGCGCTTAAAATATTTACGGATAAATATGCAGAATAAATTTATGAAATGCGCGCTGAAATGCGCGAAAAAAGCTTTCGACGAGGGCGAAGTGCCGATAGGCGCGGTAGTGGTGGCTGACGGAAAGATAATTTCGCGCGGGCACAACAGGCGAACAAAAAAACAGATAGCAACGGCGCACGCGGAAATCGAAGCCATCGAAAAAGCCTGTAAAAAGCTTAAAAGTTGGAGGATTCCCGAGTGCGAGCTGTACGTAACGCTTGAACCTTGTCCTATGTGTATGGGCGCAATGCTGAATGCTCGTATAAAAAAAGTTTATTTCGGCGCGTACGAGGCAAAGGGGCGTTCTATGACGGATCAGCTTGCCGAATCGAATCTTCTTAACCATAAAATAGAAGTAGAGGGCGGTATTTTGCAGGAGGAATGCGCGAGTATTTTATCCGATTTTTTTTCTCAAATGCGTGAAAGAACCAAACACTGATTATTTTTCAACCTATTTATTTGACTTTGTATTTATATAATTATAAAATATAAATGGTGCAACCGAAAAGAACCCGTCGGAGGATATAATGATTAATCACGGCAGTGAAATCAAACTTTTTTCAGGAACCTCGAACAGACCGCTTGCCGAGGCTATTGCCTCGAAGCTGAACACCTCGTTGGGCGAGATTGAGATTACGCACTTTTCCGACGGCGAAATTTACGTAAGATACGCGGAATCAATCCGCGGTAAAGACGTTTTTCTTATTCAGTCGACCGGCTCTCCCGTAAATGATAATCTTATGGAGCTGCTTGTTATGATTGACGCCGCCAGGCGCGCAAGCGCAGGAAGAATTACTGCCGTAATTCCTTATTTCGGTTATGCAAGGCAGGACAGAAAGGCGCGCTCGCGTGAGCCGATCACCGCAAAGCTCGTTGCAAATTTAATTACTTCAGCAGGGGCGGACAGGGTTTTGACGATGGACTTGCACTGCCTGCAAATTCAGGGTTTTTTCGATATTCCGCTGGATAACCTCGTCGGCGGACCGACGCTGTATAATTATTTCAAATCAAAAGTGGACGACGAGCTCGTGGTGGTTTCGCCCGATATCGGTTCCGTCGTCAGGGCAAGAAAGGTCGCCGCGCGTATGAACGCGAAGATGGCTATTATAGATAAGCGCCGTATAAAGGCGAACGTTATGGAAGTTATGAATATTATCGGCGAAGTGAAGGGTAAAAACTGCCTTATGGTCGACGATATAGTGGATACGGCCGGAACTATGGCTCACGGCGCTTCCGCTTTGAAAGAAGCGGGTGCAAAGCGGATTTTCGGTTGCTGTTCGCACGGCGTGCTGTCGGGGTCTGCAATAGAGCTTCTCGCAAAGTCACCCGTATCAGAGCTTGCAATTCTCGATACGATAAATATCCCGAAAGAAAAATTGCTTCCGATTTTCAAAATAATCTCAACCGCGCCTATTTTTGCGTCGGCTATAGAAAACGTTTACCTTGACAGACCTATGTCTAAAATATACGATTAAACAATCGCCGCAAGCTTTGCGGCGGATTTTGGTTTTGTAAATATGAAAATTATTGTAGGACTCGGAAATCCCGAGGAAAAGTATTTAAAAACGTTTCATAATATGGGTTACATTGCCGTCGGCGACGTTGCGGCAAAGCTTAACGTCAAATTCAAGAAAAAGGAATGCGAAGCGTTCACTGCCGAAGCGAACGTTGACGGGGAAAAAGTAATACTTGCACGCCCCGTAACTTATATGAATAACAGCGGAAGGGCTGTTAAACAGCTTTTGACTAAGTACCGCGCGTCCGTCTCCGATCTCGTAGTTATTTACGACGACTACGATGTGCCGAAAGGCGGAATGCGAATACGCCCCTCGGGCAGTGCGGGAACGCATAACGGAATGCGTTCCGTAATTGCCGAAATCGGTTCTTCGGATTTTACGCGAATAAGAATAGGTATCCGTGATAACGCAGTTAATATCCCTATAATAAATTATGTTCTTTCCGAAGTGAAGCGGGAGGACTACGAGCTGTTTATTTCCGTCTGCGGGCGAGCGGCCGATGCAGTTATAGCTATTGCAAAGGGAACTCCTGCGGAAAAGGTAATGACTGACTATAATTTAAACGTAAAGGACTGAATTGAATAAAAACTTTTTCACTTACAAAAGCTTAGGGGCGGAGTATACTGCCCTGCAAAACGATATCCGCCTCGGCACGCCGACGGCGGTTTTCGGCGTTTCAGATCCTCATAAATACTTAATAGCGACGCTTTCCGAATACAAAACTCTTTATATTACGGCAGATTCGGTACTTGCAAACAGGGCTTATGAAACAATCAGTGCGCTATCGGGAAAAAAATGCGTACTTCTGCCTGCAAAAGACGAAGTGGTTGTATATAAAGACGCTCTTTCGAAAGATGCACTGTTCAGGCGGCTTACGGCAATACACGAAATTTTAAGAGGTGCCGAAATAATTGTCTGTAATATCGAAGCCGTAATGCAGCTTTTTCCGTCCGAATTGCCCTGCATAAAATTTTTTAAGGGCGAGGAATACGATTATCGGTCTCTTCCGCAACGGCTTGTGGGAATGGGGTATTCACGCCTGTATTCCGCAGACAGCAAAGGTTCTTTCGCGGTGCGCGGAGACATTCTCGATATTTTTCCTGTTAACTGCGAAAATCCGGTAAGAGTGGATTTTTTCGGTGATACGGTTGAAAAAATCCGACCTTACGACGCCGTCACGGGCGAGAGGTTGAAAGAGCTTAACGAATTAACCGTAATCGGGGCAACCGACGCCGTATTTACTGCGGAAGAAGTCGCTAAAGTTAAATCAGCGTTGCGCGAAAGCTTGAAAAAGTGTCCGGATTCTAACGCTTTTAAACGCGCAAGCGCTATTACGGAAGAAATAAATTCAAGGCTTGAAGAGGGCATTCCGTTTGCCGGTTCGTCGTTTGTAATGCCGCTGCTTGGCAAGACATGTATGCTTTTTGATTTAATTGACGGTGATACTCAGGTAATTTATGACGAGTGCAAGTCAATAAACGATATTATGACGGGAGTATACAAGGAACACAGCGAACGCGTCCGCGAGCTTATAAAGGGCGGCGAGGCGCTTGATTTTTCTATAAATCAGCTTGTATCGCCACTGACGGTAACCGAAAAATTGAAAACTTACCGTTCGCTTGCCGTCCAGACTTTTACTTCAAGCACACAGTTTTTTCAGCCTTTAAAGACTTATAATTTTAAATCTTCTCCGTCGCCGTCGTATCTGAACGCGATTCCTCAGCTCGTAACCGATTTGAAACACTGGTTGACTAACGGTTACAGGATTTTGATTTTTACGGGGAATTTACAGCGTTCGGATAAGCTTAGCGAAATACTGACTGATGAATACTTTCCGCTGTACCCGGTTCCAGACCGTCTTGAAGCGCTTCACGGAATATCTGTAACTTCCGAGGAAATGCCCCGCGGATTTATTATTCACGAAAGCAAGCTTGCGGTTCTCGGCAATAACGATTTATATACGAAATCAGTGCCGAAGCGAATCCGTAAAAAGCGCGGAGACGTATTTACCGCACCTGAAATCGGCGACTACGCAGTGCACGAAAAGCATGGTATAGGCAGAATAACGGGTACAAAAAAGATTGAAACGACGGACGGAATAAAGGAATACGTTGCAATCGAGTACAAGGGGGGCGACGTTCTGTACGTTCCCGTTGAGCAGATGGACGTGCTTTCCAAATACGTCGGCGACAGCAATCCGGCTCTTTCAAAAATCGGCGGTGCCGATTTCGACAGGGTGATTGAAAGGGTTAAAAAATCTATCCGCGCGCTTGCGTTTGATTTAAAGAAGCTGTATGCGGAGCGTGGAGAGAAAAGAGGATTCCGTTTCCCAGAAAACGAAGTGATGATGCGCGAGTTCGAGGATGCGTTCAGTTACGAGGAAACGTACGATCAGCTTGCTTCGATTGAAGAAATTAAGGGAGATATGTGTTCCGAAAAGGTAATGGACAGACTTCTTTGCGGCGACGTCGGTTTCGGTAAAACGGAGGTCGCGCTCCGCGCGGTGTATCTATGTGTTCTCGGCGGAAAGCAGGCGGCTTTAATGTGTCCCGGGACCGTTCTTTCCGAACAGCATTTCAATACGGCACTTGAAAGGTTCGAGGAGTTCGGAGTCCGCGTTGAAAAGCTTAACCGATTTAAAACGCCCAAACAGCAGGCGGAAACTTTGAAGCGGCTTGCAAACGGAGATATAGATTTTATAATCGGTACGCACAGACTTTTATCAGAGGACGTTAAATTTTACGATTTGGGCTTGCTTGTGCTTGACGAGGAGCAGAGGTTCGGAGTCGAACACAAGGAAAAAATCAAACATATAAAAAACAACGTCGACTGTCTGACTATGACGGCAACGCCTATTCCGCGCACGCTTCATATGTCGCTTGCGGGAATAAGGGATATAAGTACGATAAACACTCCTCCGCAGAAACGTTTGCCTGTTCAGACTTATGTCGTTGAGGAAAACGAAACATTGATACGCGATGCGTGCATAAAAGAGCTTTCCCGCGGCGGACAGGTATTCATTTTATATAACAGGGTTGAAACAATTTCATCGTTTGCTGGCAGAATTGCCGAAATTGTCCCCGAAGGCAAGGTTTGCTACGCCCATGGTCGTATGGACAGGGATACGCTTGAAAACAGCGTGTTTGCATTTTATCGCGGGGATAAAAATATTCTGGTTACGACAACGATAATCGAAAACGGTATCGACTTGCCGAACGCAAACACAATCATCGTTATCGACGCCGACAGGCTTGGCATTTCACAGCTTTATCAGCTCCGCGGCCGTGTGGGAAGAGGGGCTCGTCTGGCAAACGCGTATTTTATGTTTAAGGCCGAAAAAGTGCTTACGTCCGACGCTACCGAAAGATTGAAAGCCATTATGCAGTTTACCGAGCTCGGCTCCGGCTTCAAGCTTGCATTGCGCGACCTCGAAATACGCGGAGCGGGCAACGTTCTTGGTGCGGAACAGCATGGGCATATGGATAAAGTCGGGTATGAACTGTATTCCAAACTCCTGAAAGAAGAACTTACCGGTGAAAATCAGTTTACCGCAGAGCTTGATATTAAGGCTACGGCCTATATACCCGAAGCGTATATCGAATCGAGTGCGGGAAGAATGGATTGTTACAAGCAGATTGCGGAAATACGCACCGTAGACGATTACAAGAGGGTGTGCGTTTCTATCGAGGACAATTACGGGCCTATGCCGGATGAGGTTTTAAATCTGTTGATTATCGCGGTTTTAAAGTCAATGGCAACCAGGTTCAACGTCAGAAAAATATCGGTGGACAGCAACGAAGGGGCGCTTGAACTTCCGTCAATCAATTCGCTTAAAAATGCCGGACTTAAATGTGCGTTGGACAAATATTCGGACAGAACTTCGCTTTCGATGGCAAAAGCGCCACTCGTGATATTCCGTCCGCACGCTAATCCATCAAAAACTATGCTTGATATGACAAAATTTTTAAAATTTGCATCAAGTTTTACCTAATTTAATGTAAAATGATTTGCTTAAATCGAACAGATATTATATAATTATCAGTGATATTTTATATTTGGGTAATTATGCTTTGATTATCCTAACCTGATTACAGGAGAACCTTATGAAGAAAAAAACATTTGTCGCACTTGCTTTAACCTCGTGCCTTGCGCTCAGCGCAACGCTTACGGGCTGTTCACTCGTTTCTACGAATAACAGGCTTGATATGGAGCAGGTTATTGCAACCGTTGACATTTCGAAATCCGATAAATTTTCGGACAAGGATGCGCCTTATACGGATGCGGTATCGTCGAAGAATATTATAAAAAGGGAGTTGGTTTCTTACTTCCTCAACGTCGGGTATTCATATATTCAGAACGGCAGTTCTTATAAAGATACTTTCAACGCTCTTGTTGAAGCGCTTTGCAATAATGCCGTACTCGTTCAGTATTCTACTGTAGCGCTTCTGCAAGAGGCAGCGCCTTCGGTTATTGAAGCTTTTAAGAAGGAAACAGAAGAAGATAAAAAATACGAATTACTTCTGAACGAAGTTAACGAGGATTCTGTAAATCTGGCTAAATATAAGCTTTATTCTTCAATAAACTCGGCAATCGACAACTATGAAAAAAGAGTTATCGAGGAGGATGACGGCTACGAGGGCACCGACAAGAGAACGACGCCAACGAACCTCGATACCGAGCAGGACGATTATTATCCTAAAAATGAAGACGGAGAGCTTGATTACGGTATTTATACCGGCTACGGTGAATATACGCTTAAAAACAGCGGTGCCTATCAGAAGGACGCGCTGGATGGAACTACTCGCTCGACCCGCGTAAAAGCCTATAACAGCTTTCTTAATAACCTTCGTCGCAACAATCTCGTCGACGGCGAGAAGGAAGCAGACGTTCTTACCGACGTAAGAAAGCTTGAATATATCAAAACAGAATATGTATCACAGCTCGAATCGCGCATAATTAACGAGTATTACGACTTTTTCGAGGAGCAGAAGGAAACAGCCCTTCTTAACGTTGAATATCTTCACAACGCTTATAACGAGCTGTTTACCGCACAGGAAGTGAATTACGGTAATTCCTCATCTGCGTTTGATACAGCTATGAGTAATATGTCTTCCAGCTCGTTTATCCTTTATTCGCCCGAAACCGACGACAGTGACTGGGTAATCGATTACGGCGAAAAATTTGCGAAATACGGTTTTATTTACAATATTCTTTTACCCTTTGACGCTGAGCAGACCGTTCAGCTCAACGCACTGAAAAGCAAGCTTACGGCGGACGGTGATAACGACGCTTTTTACGAAGCCAGAAACGCACTTCTGAAAAATATCGCGACTGTTGATCAGCGCTCCGCATGGTTCAACGGTGAAACCGATTACAGCTTCAAGCCCGATGCGGATTTTGCTTATTACGGCAAAGAAGACGGGAGGAATTATTTATTCTTCGAAAATAATCTCACCGACAGTGAAAAGGGCGGAAGATACGAAAAGCTTCAAGCCTATGACGGAAGATATTCCTATAACGGTAAAGTATTCCAAAACAAGGACGAAAGTTACACTCTCGTACCCGAAAAGCTTGATATAGACAAAATGCTGGACGAGTTCTGTGATTACGTTAATTACGTAATGAACGACGGAAAAGCGGGTGCAGACCATATTACCGTCAACAAAGATAGCAGTAAGTACTATGCACAGAAAAAATTCTATAAGGACAACGAAAAGAAAGACGAAATAGATTATTCCTTGTTTACCTATGCTACGGGTACAGTTGGTTTCGACTTTAACAGCAAAGACCTTATGAATCCCGAAACGGCACAGTATAAAGCAATGAGCGCCGTTAACGAGTTGCAGTTTGCTTATACTACCGATACAAGCGTACTTTCAAATTATGTCGGCTATTCCGTAACAGCTTACGATACTAGCTATATCAAGGAATTCGAGTACGCTGCTAAGGAAGCGGTAGGCCGAGGTCCCGGTTCGTTTGCCGTATGCGCAGGCGATTACGGCTGGCACTTAATTTACGTTACTTACGTTTTCGATAATCAACAGGTATACGATATAGACTGGAATGATACGGAAGCTGTGCAGAACGAAATGAAAACCGAGGGAACGTTCTTAAACCTGTTCTATGAATGGGCAAAGAGCAATAACACCTCTAACATTAGTTCTACGCGCAGAAATCAGATACTAAATGAATTTAATAAAGATACTACGGTTACAAAATATCAGAACAGGTATCAGGACTTGCTTGATTTAGATAAATAATGGACATTTGGCAGGCAATAGTTTTAGGTTTTACTCAGGGACTTACTGAATTTTTGCCCGTATCTTCAAGCGGACACTTAGCATTTATGATGCGTGTGTTCGGCATTAGTGAAGGCGGATTATTCTTTTCGATAATCCTACATTTAGGTACTTTGATTGCGGTTTGCGCCGTATATTTTAAAGATATTATTCTGCTTTTCAGAAAGCCTTTCAAAACGTTAGGCTTTTTGGTTATTGCTTCGGTTCCCGCCGGAATAGTCGGTTTATTACTTGAAGATATAGTGGACGTGTACTTGCTCGGTTCGGCTTATCTGGGTATAATTCTCGCCGTTTTCTTTACAGTAACGGCAACGGTGTTGTTCATAACCGAAGTCATTGTAAAGAAAAGACAAAACGAGCTTCCGCTTTGCTGGCGGACCGTAATTCCTATGGGGCTAGCTCAGGCAGTTGCGGTGCTTCCGGGAATATCGAGAAGCGGTTCAACTATTTGTGCCGGAACGCTTGCGGGCGGTAAGAGCGAAGAAGTTGCAAAATTCTCGTTTTTAATGAGTATTCCCGTAATTTTGGGCAGCTTCGTCGTTTCTCTTATTAAAGGTCTTTACGAAGGCGAAATTCAGGCTGATTTCGTTGCAAACGGTTCTGATTACGCTTGGTGCATTGCACTCGGATTTATTGTTTCCGCGGTTTCGGGTCTGTTTGCAATCAAGGTAATGCTTAAAATTATACAAAAAGCTAATTATAAGTGGTTCAGCTTATATCTTGTGCTTTTGGCGATAGTTTGCATAATTTTATTTTGCTGTAACTGTTTTTAATCAGTGTAAAAAGAACGGCGGAAAGCCGTTCTTTTTTACTTGACAAATTATTTCGGGGGGGGGGTATAATAGAATTGGAAAATAATACTGAGGGGCTCAAAATGGAAGAAATTTTAAAGGTTGAAAATTTAACTAAGACTTTTAAACTGTCTAAAAAACAACAAAAACTCGAACGCACTTCAAGTAAAATAAAGGTGGCGGTCGATAAGCTGTCTTTTTCGGCTTATAAAGGCGAAATTTTCGGTTTGCTCGGCCCTAACGGCGCGGGTAAAACGACGACGCTGAGAATGCTTGCAACGCTTATAAAACCGGATAGCGGTGACGCGCTTATCGACGGAAAAAGCATTATTACGCAGGAAGAAGAGGTGAGGCGCAAGATAGGATTTCTGACAAGCGAGTTAAAGCTTGAAGACTTCTTTACGCCGAATTATCTTTTCAATTTTTTCGGTCAACTGCACGGTATGGAAAAACAAGTTATAGAAGAGCGTAAAAGAAATCTTTTTTCAAGATTCGGCATAGATAAATTTGCCGAGGTCAGATTTTCAAACCTGTCAACTGGTATGAAGCAAAAGGTCTCGCTTGTGGTTTCAATCGTTCACGACCCCGAGTTTATTATTTTCGACGAACCGACGAACGGGCTTGACGTGCTTACGGCAAAGGTAGTAACGGATTTTTTAAGTGAACTGAAAAACGACGGCAAAACGATAATTTTGTCAACGCATATTTTCAGCTTGATTGAAAAGCTTTGCGACAGGGTCGGAATTATTATCAACGGCAAGCTTGCAAAAATAGACACTCTTGAAAATCTCACCAAAGAAAAGGGGCTTGAAGAAATCTTTTTTGAAGTTTATAAAGAGGTAGCGGGGGAAATTTTATGAGAAATATACTTACGGTTTTAAAGAAAGAGTTTGCCCGTTTTTTCAAAGACAGAAGAATGGTAATGTCAATTTTTCTGCCCGGCATTATGATATTTTTAGTCTACACTTTAATGGGTACCGTAATGTCAGAGGCTAACAAACCTGACGAAAATTACAAGTACACTACTTATATAGAACATATGCCACAGGACGAAGTGCTGTCGACAGCCTTAAAGCTTACGCTCGATTTTAAGGAGTATGATTCGGTTGATAATGCAAAACGAGCTGTTGCAGACGGCGAGCTTGACCTTGTAATTATTTTTCCTTTCGACTTTGAGGAGAGTATCGGCAGTGAATCTACGCCAAACGTAAGCGTCTATTATAATATGGCAAACGATAATTCAGCCAACGGCTTCTCTATCGTGTGCGGAATTTTGGAAGCGTTTAAAAAACCGTCGTTTACGGTTAATAACGGTGAAAGCGGAAATCTTGCGGAGGATCGTGCAACCGTAGGTAAGATTCTTTCTATGATAATGCCTATGCTTATGTTCTCGCTTCTGGCGTCTGGCTGCATTGCTTTTGCGCCCGAATCAATTGCCGGTGAAAAGGAGCGCGGAACTCTTTCAACGGTGTTGATAACTCCTATAAAGCGTTGGCAGCTTGCTTTTGGCAAAATTATCAGTCTTGCCTGTTTTGCAACTCTTAGCGGATTATCGAGTTTTATCGGACTTATATTGTCTCTGCCGAAATTTATGAACGGAATTGTTACGGGCGACACCATAATGTATTATTCGGTCGGTGATTATTTTATGCTGTTTGCGCTTATAATCTCTGTTGTGCTCGTAATTATTTCAGCATTCTCAATAGTTTCTGCATTTGCAAAAACCGTAAAGGAAGCCAATTCGCTTATTGCTCCGCTGATGGTCGTCATTATACTTATGGGCCTGTTTTCAATGTTTACAGCCACCCCTGCATTAGGTCTTTATGCTATACCGTTACTCGGAAGCGCGCTTGCGTTCTCGTCGATTATGACGTTTACTATTTCGCCGTTGGGTTTCGTTCTTTCTATAATTTCAAATCTGGCTGTGGCAGCGCTTTTAATAGTTTTATTAAGTTTTATGTTCAAGAGCGAGAGGATAATGTTCAATAAATAGAAATAAACCATCCGAAATCGGACGGTTATTTTTAAAGAAGCTGTGCAGTCTTTTTTGCCGCAATAAGCCGAAGCGTAAACATTACAGGTGGCTACTTCAAAGCTACCTTATGGCACACCGAATTAGCTGTTTAGTGCTGCTATAT
>CAMUNT010000016.1 GCA_947090365.1 uncultured Clostridia bacterium | reverse complement strand
AGATATTGTTTGGAATAAACTTTCTGAAAAGAAACGTAAAAGCCTTACAAATAAGACAAATAAACTTGCTCGAAAATTTGCAAAAATAAATTATGCAAAGCCTGCACATACGAAACTTATAACTAAAATCAAATTCAAAGTTTGCTGCATTATACAAAAGAAAGTACAAAAAAACGGAAACGGAGGGGTTGACTGCAAATATTGGCAAGAACACGGTTGGCTTGGTAAAAGTAGACCGTGGAAAAGTTGACATATACAATATCAATAAATAAATTTCAATTTAACTTTTTTTTGAGAGCGGGTTTAACATACTTCGCATACATAGTAACAGACTTTTGCTTGCATTTGTTCGTAATTTGATTTAGATTATTAATGACAGAATTAAAAAAGGTAAAAAAATGGATGAAAAGGAATTATTAAATCTTACCGTTGGGGAATTGGTTGATTCGGGTATTTGTCCAACGTGTTTTAACAGATTATATAACGGCGCTCTTTACGGCGATATGACGGATAAAATGATTTATGAAGACAATGATATCGAATGCTTTTTTGTGGGTAACCCGAGGGCTGACGGACATTTATGTATTTCATCGATAGAGCATTTTCACGATATGAGTGAAGCGCCCGACTATCTCAACGAAAAAATAATTCGGTTTGCAAAACAATTAATGATTATTATTAAAGAAGTTTACAAGTGTGAACGTGTTTATCTGTGCAGTATGTGCGACGGTCCGAATAATCATTATCACGTACAATTAATTCCAAGGTACAGCTATGAAAAGAGGGGAAGCAACAATTTTGTTAAAGAAAGAAAACTTTACGTGTACGATGAGAAAAAGTTGGTTAAAGTAAAGGAAGCGTTAGAAAGGTCTGTTAATTAGAAAGGTCTGTTAAAGAGTAGGATATGAAAAAAGTATTTTGTTTTAAAATATTAGTTGCGTTAATTTCTTGTCTGTTCTGCGCTATTTTTTTGTCTGCCTGTTTCGGAAATAATTCAGAAGAGCCTGATAAAGGTTCGGATAATGAAGTTACCGAGCAGGAAGATACCCGTTCTTTTAAGTTTGCAGAACACGTCGGGACGATTTCAAATCCCGGGATTGGTTACACGTCTACGGATTGGTTCCATACGAAAGTTGGTGAAACGGCGGTACGCAACAAACAGGGTGATTTAGTTCTGTTTTTTATCAATATCGGGGCGTTTTCGGCAGGAGCGAACAGCGACGGCGTCGATTACGACTTGGACGAACAGTTTTTTGCCGCGCTTCGTGCGACGTTTGAAAATTGTAAAAATAACGGTTCGACGGTTGCGGTTCGTTTCAGATACGATGAAAACGGCAAGGAAAATCCCGAGCCCAATTCGTTTGAACAGGTTTTAAAGCATATTTCACAGATTAAAGAAAGCGGTATTTTAGAAGACTATAATGATATTCTGATGTTTGTGGAATGCGGGTTCGTAGGCAAGTGGGGAGAACAGCACGGCGGAAAATATACCTCGGTCGAATATAAGACCCGTCTTTTGCAAGCAATGCTTGACTGTGTGCCTTCACCGATTCCCGTAACCGTTCGTACTCCCGATATTTTTGCAAAATATGTAGGCATAGAAAGAAACGAACTTGCCGGTTACGTAGCGGAAGAAGGAAGCGACGCGTCGCGCGTCGGGTTATATAACGACGGGTATATGGGGTCCGACTCCGATTTGGGAACTTATGCAAACCGCGATATAGAAACACAGTGGCTTGGCAATCAGACTGTTAATTCATACTTCGGCGGTGAATTTTCTGGTAATATCGATTTTGCCAAGAAGTATGATGCGTATCTTCCCGAAAATTGTATTCCGGAAATGTACAAAACGCATTTAAGCTATATAAACGGCAATATTTTTCAGCTGTATAAGGATTATACGTTCGATAAAATCTACGATGTAGAAGGATTTGATAATTCTGCTTATTACGGTCAAACGGTGTTTCAGTTTATCCGCGACCATTTAGGTTACCGTTTCGTTTTGCAGAAAAGTGAATTTCCTAAGTCGGTCGCACAGGGAGCCGATATTAAATTTTCATTTACGGTTACAAATAACGGATTTGCTAATCCGGTCAAGAAACAGAAATGTGAAATTATTTTGGAAAAGGACGGGAATTTCACAACAACCGAAGTCGAACTTGACCCTACGAAATGGTATTCCGGTGATATCGTAACTTCACAGTTGAATTTAAAACTTCCCGCTTTATTAGAGCCGGGAAAGTGGAACGTATATTTTAAAAGTTCAATCGGCGTTGACGGATTTTCGCAGTACGGTTTCCGCTCTGTCCGCTTTGCAAGCAAGAACGTCTGGCACGAAGCATTCGGCGCAAATTATCTCGGATACGTTGAAATAATTCCGTCGGGCGTCGTCGGTGACAATACTTTCGGAGAAACGGGGAAGGAAATGAAATGTGCCTGCTTGTTTAATCTTGGCGGAAAAGTTATACCGGACGGTCAAATTTCAGAAGATGAGTGGAACGAGCAGGATATAATTGCCGAAAGCGGGCAATACAAGCTATACGCGAAAGCTGACGAAGAGAACCTTTATGTTATGGCGGATATGCCGCACAACTCTAAGTCGCCGGTATTCAATTTTCACGCGAAGGCTGAAAACGGCAAAACTTTTTGGATTTATCAGCAGGAAAACGGTTTCATATATTTCAATCACGACAGTGAAACGGGACACGAGGGAATGGTTATGAAGTACAGTGACAGTCTTTTCGAGTTTAAAATCCCGTTCTATATGCTTGATTTGAAAAACGGCTTTTCACTATCCGAAATCAGTGTTAACGTACAGGACAGCGCCGACGGGTGGAAAAGTACGGGAAGTCTAAAAACAACTAAGAGCTATAAGGTAAACAGCGACTTTATACTGTACAATGCCTATGAACAGCTGACCATTGAAAAGGGTTGCGGATACGAGTTTGAGCTTAAAGCGGAGACGGATATTGCCGAAGTTATATGGTACGTCGACGGTGTTGAAAAGCAAATCGGCAAATCTGTTTATTTTAAACTTGAATACATACAAAATAATTGTGTCGTCAGTGCGAAAATTGTTTCCGCAAAAGGCACGGTAAAGGAAAAAGCCGTTGCGGAAATCAGATGCGTTTAAAAAAGAGAAATTATGAATAATTGTATCGATTTGACTAAGAATTATAACGTTGCGGGCGGAAAGCTCGTGCCTTTTACGGTGGAGTGTCCTACGGGTAATGAGAAAGAATGGCGCAGACCTGCGGTTATTGTCGTTCCCGGCGGGGCATACGAACACGTAAGCAGGCGTGAAGGTGCTCCCGTTGCGTGCCGTTTTCTGGCAAGAGGGTTCCAGACTTTCGTGCTTGAATATCTGACCGTCAATGACGGAGTGCGTTATCCCGAACAGCTTCACGAATTAGCTTCGGCCGTAGACTACGTTAAAAAGCATTGTAACGAATTTCATATCAATAAAGACGAAATTTTTATAATCGGATTTTCTGCGGGGGGACACCTGGTGGCAAATCTTGCGGTGAACTATTTTAATATAGTGAAAACCGTCGGTGAAGCTCTTGACTGCAAGCCTTCTGCTATAGGGTTGGGTTATCCGGTTATAAGCGCTGACTTTGGGCACACGCGAAGTTATGAAAATTTGCTTTCGGGCTATACCGACGCTGAAAAACAATCGTTATTCGAATTGTTGAATCTTGACAAGGCGGTGACGGAAAAAACGGTTCCCGCTTTTATATGGACTACTGCCGAGGACTGCACGGTTCCTGCAGTAAATTCATTAAAATTTGCATTGGCTTTGGCGGGAAACGGTATAAAGTACGAATTGCATATTTACCCGAAAGGCGATCATGGAAGCTCGACTTGCGACTTTGAGGTTAACGGCGGGTGCAGAGTTTACAGAAAAAACGCACAGTGGATTGAAAATTGCGCAGAGTTCTTTCGGTTGTTTACGGTAGAAAAATATTAATTATAGAAAGGGTTCGGGGAAGTGCCCGAACCCTCGCTTTTTGCTTTTTTAGTATTATGATTCTTTTTAAATTGTATTGATTGCGGTTATTTGTGGTAAAAAAATTTTTATCTGCATATCTTAAAATGTACGAATACGTAAAAGGAGATTTTATATTATGGATAAAAACACACCCAATACAACAGAAACGGTCAAAGATCCTACGGCTGAAGAACTCTGCGGTTCAACGAACATTCTTGATACCGTACATCTTAAAAATCTTGTAGATGATCTCTCTAAGCTTTATGGAACGTCCGTATGCACTAAGGTAGCAAAAGATACTAAGGTTGCGGCGGAAAAGAGACTTATAGAGGCTATTCGTGCAAATCTTGACCGTTATAACGGTTAAATAACAATTTGTAATAGTGAGACTATTACAAAAAAGATAAAACGCGTACGCGCGGGCAATAACAATCTTATGCTTGTAAACATATAAGCGGATTCGGGAGTTTATCCGAATCCGCTTGTTTGTATTTAATTAAAGCAATTTTACTTAGTCATAGCTTCCTGAACGGCAACCGCAACTGCAACCGTCGCACCTACCATAGGGTTGTTGCCCATTCCGATAAGTCCCATCATTTCAACGTGAGCGGGAACTGAGGAAGAACCTGCAAACTGTGCGTCTGAGTGCATACGGCCCATAGTATCCGTTAAGCCGTAAGAGGAAGGACCTGCCGCCATATTATCCGGATGAAGCGTTCTTCCTGTACCACCGCCGGACGCAACCGAGAAGTACTTAACTCCGTTTTCAACGCACCATTTTTTATATGTGCCCGCAACGGGGTGCTGGAAGCGCGTAGGGTTAGTGGAGTTACCGGTGATGGATACGGACACGTGTTCCATCTTCATAATTGCAACGCCTTCAGGCACGTTGTCCGCACCGTAGCATTTAACTTTTGCTCTGGGTCCGTCCGAGAATGCAACGCTGTCGGTAACCTTCACAGTTTCGGTGTAGGGGTCAAATTCCGTCTTGCAGTAGGTAAAGCCGTTTATTCTCGAAATGATATAAGCGGCGTCCTTGCCGAGACCGTTTAAGATAACTCTTAAAGGCTTAACTCTAACCTTGTTTGCGTTTTCAGCAATTTTAATTGCACCTTCTGCAGCCGCGAAAGATTCGTGACCTGCAAGGAAGCAGAAGCAGTCGGTTTCTTCAGAGAGGAGCATTGAACCCAAATTTCCGTGCCCCATACCGACTTTTCTGTTTTCCGCAACGGAACCTTCTATACAAAAGCTTTGAAGTCCGATACCGATAGCGGTAGCGGCCTCGGCGGCTTTTTTATAGCCTTTCTTAATTGCAATAGCCGCACCTACGGTGTATGCCCAAACCGCATTTTCAAAGCATATAGGCTGTGTTCCGCGGACTATTTTGTCTACGTCAATACCTTTTGCAAGGGTAATATCGCGGCATTCTTCAATGCTCTTAATGCCATACTCTTTTAAAACCGAAAGTATTTTCTTTTCTCTTCTTTCATAACTTTCAAAAAGTGCCATCTTAGTCAACCTCCTTATCGGTTCTGGGGTCAATATGCTTTACAGCGCCCTGCTCTTTCGAGTATCTGCCGTAAACGCCGATTGCCTTTTCGTAAGCTTCATTGGGAGTAAGACCTTTCTTTATAAAGTCTGTCATTTTACCGAGTGAAACGAATTTGTAACCGCATATTTCGTTGTTTTTATCAAGCGCCAACGCAACGACATAGCCTTCGGCCATTTCAAGGTATCTTGCACCTTTAAGAGCGGTGCCGTACATCGTGCCTACCTGCGAGCGCAGACCTTTGCCTAAATCTTCAAGCCCCGCACCGATAGGAAGTCCGTCCTCAGAGAATGCGGACTGCGTTCTGCCGTAAACTATCTGTAAAAACAGTTCGCGCATAGCGGTGTTGATCGCGTCGCAAACAAGGTCTGTATTAAGAGCTTCCAATATAGTTTTGTGGGGCAGAATTTCCGCTGCCATAGCGGCAGAGTGTGTCATTCCCGAACAGCCTATCGTTTCAACAAGGCATTCCTGAATAATTCCGTCCTTTACGTTTAAGGTAAGCTTGCAGGCGCCCTGCTGAGGTGCGCACCAGCCGATACCGTGAGTAAGACCCTTGATGTCTTTGATTTCTTTTGCCTTTATCCACTGACCTTCTTCTGGAATGGGAGCGGGGCCGTGCTCGAATTTTCCGGACACGCCTTTGGCAATGCAAATCATATTTTCAATGTCTTCAGAATAATGCATTACTATTTCCTCCGAAATTAATTTTCTTCAACAAGTATACCATAATTTAAAAATTAATACAACTTCTGCAATAGAAAAATTAAAAAAATTTTGACTTGAATTTGAATAAAAATTTGTTGGTTATCGCATTAATCTATCGGCATTTTCACGTAACTTGACAAAACATATCACCTGTATTAAAATATAAAAAGAGTAACAGGTTGATTTAACGCATTTCTATCATATGTCTGGTTACTACAACCCTGAAACCTGTAATTTATCTCTTCCGACTTGGAATAGTTATAATAGTAATCCGTTGCGCTTTTTCTTGTGGCTGGGGGCTCGCTATACCGATTACACAACGTTTGGGTTTAAGCAATGAATAAATAAAACTTTGTAAGGATAATTTTATGGACTATCTTAGTTTAAAAAATGCAATATTTTTTCCCGATAAAATTGTACTGCTTAAGAAAAAGGGTAAAGTTGTTATTGAAATCGGCTCTATTGATAGGATAGAGTATACAAAACCTTCTTTATTAAATTATATTTTAGCTTCAATATGGTTTGGAGGTACTTTCCCTGGTCGTTTGGAAATATATCTAAAAAATGATATGCTAACGAAACGAAAACATTGGACATTGCTTTATTTGGTAAGAATCAAATATAAGGATTATTTAGACATTCCACCCATTTATCGCACAAGATTTAGGTTGAGATACTTTTCATAAAATGACAAAAAAAGAATTAGTTCATAACAAAGAACCGTTAATTTCCCGATAAATTTAAACATTATAAACCCCTTCGCTATCGCGGTTATTACTACGATTTCCCCGTTCGTTTTCGCATTCAAGTATATTAAAAATCAACATTTCAATGGAAGGTGATTATGCAATTGAAACTAAGGTCATATAGAGGATTTATAATAAAATTTTTAATTCCGTTTTTTGTTATGTTTACATTGCTAACGGTTATAATATCAATATGTCATATACTTTATCCAGAGGATAGTGAGGATATATTAATTTATTATATAATATCTGGAATTATGGCTGCAGTAATGTTGTGTTTAATATTATTCGTGAAATTTTATAACAAAACTTATTACGTTTTTGAAAAAGATAAAATAAATGTTTTCAATGGAAAAGATTTTGTTGCTAAAATTGATATAGCAAATATAGAAAAGCTTGTTTATCATCCGTTTAAATTTCGTGATATGGTTACAATTTTTTACGATGAGCGATTAGGCGTTTGGAAGCTCCATGTATTATTAAAAAACGGAACAAGAAAATCTTTAGCATTTTTTAGTATAAAAGACGTTAAAAAAATAAAAGAAATTTATGGCGATTTGGTAGAGATAGTATAAAAAGTGAAATGGCATTGTGGAAATTACCACAGTGCTATTTTTACTGAACCGGCAATTAGCTATTCATAAGTTCGGTGACGAATTTGCCATACTTTATAAAAAATTTTTTCACAACAGCCTTAAAAATGTTTACTCGGTTAAAAATAGTATTATAATAATAGTATAAAAAAATATAAATTGCCGTCAAGGAACAAATAATGCTGTGTCAGCACTGTAAACAAAATCCGGCAGTAGTCAACTACGTCGAGAAAGTAAACGGAAAAAAATTCGAATATCACTTGTGTGCGTTTTGCTATGCCGATTTATACGGTGAGCTTAACCATAAAGCAAATAACGGCGTTTGGGCAGGACTTTTCAGCGTGCCTATGCCTCGCAAAAAGATATGTCCCGTATGCCGTACGACATTGGCGGATTTCGAAAGAACGGGACTTTTAGGCTGTGCCGGCTGTTACGATGTTTTTAAGGAAGAACTTATTCCGTCTATTCTGCGTATGCAGGGCAAAGTGGAGCATATAGGTAAAGTCGGCAAGAATATGGACGAACTCGGCTTACACAGACAGCTGAGGACTTTAAAAGAACAGCTTGAAAATGCTTTGCGCGTTAAAAATTTTAAAGAAGCAGACAGGATTAACAGGCAGATTAACGCAATTAAGAAAACCCTGCACGGAGGTGGCGGAAGTGGAAAGAATATCTGACGGCACCGTAGTATCGACGAGAATCCGTCTTGCACGAAATCTCGAAGGGTATCCTTTCCCTTCGCACCTGAAAAGCGAAAAACAGGCGAAAGAAATAATTAGGCTTGTATCTTCGGGACTTTCACGGCTTGATGAGTTCAATCTCTACTATATGGATTCGATTTCCGGGGAAAGGGCGGTTAGCTTAATGGAAAACCACCTTATCAGCCCCAAGCTAATAAAAAACAAATATCTTTCCGCCGCTCTTATTAACAGGGAAGAAAGTGTTTCTATAATGATAAACGAGGAAGATCACCTCAGAGAGCAGTGCATAGTAAACGGGCTTGACTTGCGCCTTGCTTACGAAACTATGTCGGAAATCGATAACCGTATTGCCGGTTCTATGAAATTTGCTTATGACGAGCAATTCGGCTTTTTAACTGCGTGCCCCACTAACCTCGGTACAGGATTAAGAGCTTCCGTTATGCAGTTTTTGCCGGCATTGACGATAAACGGCTTAATGCCGAAAATCATACGAAACATATCGCATTTAGGGCTTACGGTGCGCGGAGTTTACGGTGAAGGCAGTGACGCTGAGGGTTACAAGTATCAGATAAGCAACGAAGTTACGCTCGGCGTTACGGAAGAAGAGATATTAAATCAAGTAGAAGAGGTCGTAAAAAAGATCAGCACCTATGAAGTAGCTGAACGGCATACGCTTATGCGCGGGCCTAACGCGCTTGAAATTCAAGACGAGTGTTTAAGGGCGTACGGAATACTGACAAACTGTGCTAAACTTTCCACCCGCGAATTTGTAAAGCTGTGTGCAAAGGTTAAACTTGGCGCGTGCCTCGGGTATATAGATATATCCAATGTGTCGGAAATCGACGATTTGGTGGTGAGTTTAAGCCCGTCAAATATAGCTGCCACTGCGGCTCAGCAGCTGACGGCAACCGAGCGCGACGTCTACCGCGCGCAATGCTGTAAAAAAGCATTTGAAAACATGAAAAAATAGGAGAGTTTATGGAATATTCAAACAGATTTACAGATAATTTACAAAACGTAATAAATACTGCGGAAGAAATGGCAAGAGCGTTTCAGTGCAGTTATATCGGCAGTGAGCATATTATTCTGGCTATGCTTAACTGCCCCGAATGTACGGCATATAAACTTCTTACTTCCTGCGGGGTAAGTGAAAGTATGTACCGAGAATACTTCGTACGTACTATTGACAGACGTTCTAACATAAGCGGGTATACTCCGCGGACCAAACATATGATAGAGCGCGCGTTAGAGTTGTCTATCGATATTAACGGTGATGATTCGCTTGCTGGAACCGAACACATGCTGCTTGCCGTAATGTCTTCAAGCGAATGTCTTGCTATGCGGATTTTACGCGCGTTGGGTATCAGCATTCCGAAGCTTGCATCCAGGCTTGAACTTACTATAAACAGCGGTTCGTACGACGATGACGAGGATGACGACGATAATCCCTTCGAGCAGATAAGCAAAATGTTTTTCGGTTCGTCAGACGTAAAACAGCAGAAAAAACCGGCTGAGAATAACGGCAAAAACGAAAAGAGACTCGACTCGTCGTTATCTCAGTACGGCACTGATCTGACGCAGAAGGCTCGTGAGGGTAAAATTGATCCGGTAATCGGCAGAAAGAAAGAAATAGACAAGATTATTCAGGTTTTGTCGCGACGCACAAAGAATAATCCCGTACTTATCGGTGAACCCGGAGTAGGTAAAAGCGCGGTAGTGGAAGGACTTGCACAGGCGATAGTAAAAAACGAAGTTCCCGACCTTCTGAAAAATAAAATAGTTTTCTCGCTTGATCTCGTAGGAATGGTTGCGGGTGCGAAATACCGCGGTGATTTTGAAGAAAGGCTTAAAAACGCTATAAATTCGATAAAAAATAACGGCAACGTAATACTTTTCATTGACGAAATTCATACGATTGTAGGCGCGGGGGCAACGTCGGACGGAAATATGGACGCGGCGAATATTTTAAAGCCTATGCTTGCCCGCGGTGAATTGCAAACGATAGGCGCAACTACTTTGGAGGAATACAGAAAATATATCGAAAAAGATTCCGCTTTAGAGCGCCGTTTTACACCCGTTCAGGTAGAGGAGCCTACGGTTGAAGATACTATTAATATTCTTCGCGGATTGCGGGATAAGTACGAAGCGCATCACAAGGTGGTGATTACCGACGAGGCTATTATTGCCGCGGCAACTCTTTCCGACAGGTATATAACCGACAGATATCTTCCCGACAAGGCAATCGATTTAATAGATGAAGCCGCGTCGCGTGCGCGTCTGAACAGCCTTAACAGTCCAGAGGAAGTGAAAGAGCTGGAAGAGAAAATCAAAAGACTTAATTTAGAGAAAAATAAGGCGGCGAAGGGTGAAAATTATACTCAGGCGCAAAAGCTTGTCGATGAAATAAACGACTTGCATGAAAGGATTAAAAAGCTTGATTCGGACTGGAAGAGCGAAGCGCACAACAGTTCTCCTAAAATTGCAAGCAATGAAATCGCCGAAATAGTCAGCGGTTGGACCGGCGTTCCGGTTTTGAAGCTTACTGAACAGGAGAGTGAGAAGCTTCTTCATTTGGAGGAAAACCTTCATAAGCGCATTATAGGTCAGGACGAAGCGGTCAGCGCTGTTTCCCGCGCCATACGGCGTGCGCGTGCAGGGCTTGCCGAGCCCAATAAACCGATAGGCTCGTTTATATTCGTAGGTCCTACCGGCGTGGGTAAAACCGACCTTGCCAAAGCCCTTGCAGAAAGTATGTTCGGCGACGAAAAGCTTATGATAAGGCTGGATATGTCCGAATTTATGGAAAAACATTCCGTTTCAAAGCTTATCGGTGCGCCTCCCGGATATATAGGCTATGACGATAACAACGGCGGACAGCTTACCGAAAAGGTAAGAAGAAAGCCTTACAGTGTTGTTTTATTTGACGAGGTTGAAAAAGCCCATCCTGACGTTTTCAATATACTTTTGCAGATTTTGGACGACGGAAGACTTACTGACAGTAAGGGCAGGGTAATAAACTTTAAAAATACAATAATAATTATGACTTCAAACGTCGGAGCAAGCCAGATAAAGAAAATGTCGAATTTCGGGTTCACTTCTTCCGAAGACGACGGTTACGACAATATGAAGGATAATATCAACGAAGCTTTAAAAGAGCAGTTTAAACCCGAATTTTTAAACAGACTTGACGACATTATAATTTTCCGCAAGCTGACTAAAGAAGAAGCGGCGCAAATTTGCCATAAGATAATAGACGGACTTTGCGAAAGATTAAAGGCGAACAAAATTTCCCTGTCTGTTACGGATGAAGCTATCTTAAAGCTCGTTGACGAGGGGTATAACGATATGTTCGGCGCGCGTCCGTTAAAGCGTATAATTCAAAAACGCATCGAGGACAGACTTTCCGACGAAATTCTGTCGGGCAACGTTCTTCCCGACGAAACGGTTCGTGTTATCGTCAAAGACGGCGAGCTTTCGTTCAGTTCAACAAAAAATAAATAATCAATAAACAACCCGCAACGGCTAAATGTTCCGTTGCGGGTTGTTATATTTAAGTTGCAGGTTAAAATGTGCCATTTATTGCTTTTTTTGCATATATTGTAAGTACATATAGGTAAATAAAATGACTTTAAGCGTTTGCCTTATCGTAAAAGATGAGCAGGAAGTTTTGGAAAGGTGCCTGAGCTGTGTGTCGAAATTCGCCGATGAAATAGTGATAGTCGATACCGGTTCAACAGATCAAACAGTGAAAATTGCAAAAGATTTCACCGATAAGTTGTACTTTTTTAAGTGGTGTGATGATTTTTCCGCCGCACGCAACTTTGCTTTTGACAGGGCGAGTAAAGACCTTTTGATGTGGCTTGACGCCGATGACATTATTACGGACGAAAACTGCTTAAAAATCAGTGAGCTTAAAAATTCGCTTGACAGCTACGATATGGCGGTATTGCCTTATGCAACAGCTTTTGACGAAGAGAAACCTACTTTTATTTATAACAGGGAAAGAATATTTAAACGTGATAAAAATTACCGTTTTTTAGGCGAGGTCCACGAAGCTGTCGTGCCTTGCGGTAAAATATATTATTCCGACGCCGTAATTTATCATAAAAAAGAGAAAGAAAACGAGCCTTTAAGGAATTTGCGAATACTGCAAAGGAAAATTGCTTCGGGTAAGCAACTTAACGCGCGTGAGGAATTCTATTACGGCAGAGAGCTTTTGTTTAACGCGATGTACAGGGAAGCAATTGCTGTTTTTGAAGACTTTTTAAACGGAGAAGGTTGGTTTGTCAATAAAGCGGAAGCGTGCATAAATTTGTATCAGGCATATAAAGCGATTGGTGAAGAAGACAAGGCGATTTCTTCGCTTCTGCACAGTTTTACGATTTGTCCTCCCAACAGTCAGGTATGCTGTATTCTCGGTGAATACTTCTTAAATAAAGGCGAATTGAACTATTCGGTTTATTGGTACGAAACTGCGCTTAAAGCAGACAACGGTGAAAAAATCGGATGCTTTGTTAACGCCGATTACTGCGCTTTTATTCCCTATATGCAGTTATGCGTGCTGTATGATCGCCTTGGCGACAGAGAGAAGGCCTATGCCTGCAATCTGCAAGCAGGGAAAATTAAACCGCATAACGCAAATTATTTAAGTAATGTTAAATATTTTGAAAAACTCGGATTTTGAGGTAATATATGATAGATAAATTAATAGCAAAATTTTTTGCCTGTTGCGGAGGATGCGGAGGCGGTAACAGAATGGTTAGAACTATTTACCGTCTGACAGGCATTACGGGGCCCGTAGGGCCTACGGGTCCGACAGGCCCGCGAGGCGAAGACGGAGCTGACGGCGCAACGGGAGCGACCGGACCGCGCGGTACTAAGGGTGCCACAGGTGCGACCGGTGCAACGGGGGCAACCGGGCCTACGGGACTTATAGGACCGGTAGGCGCAACAGGCGCGACGGGAGAACCCGGACCCACAGGCGCAACAGGCGCGACGGGAGAACCCGGACCCACAGGTGCAACAGGTGCGACGGGAGAACCCGGACCCACAGGTGCAACAGGTGCAACGGGAGAACCCGGACCCACAGGCGCAACGGGAGCGACGGGAGAACCCGGACCCACAGGTGCAACGGGTGCGACGGGCGCAACCGGACCCGCAGGAACAATTACGCCTGCAGCAGCGGTTGCTGATGTAGAAGATACGCCTACGCCGGATGAAGTGGGTGAGACTCTGAACGAATTACTTGCTTCTCTTCGTGCGGCAGGCTTTTTAGCGACCTGATTATAATAATACGGCGGGCATTGCCCGCCGTTAACTTTCTAATTTCAAAATGAAATTTCCGTCATTATAAACACAATTATCAAAACTCTGCTCGTTAAAGCTTATTTTCGTATTCGCTTCACATTCGTTCAGGCTGTCGGTTATAAGTACATCACAGTATTTAACCGGTATGTAATCTCCTGCGCAAATTTCGACGGTTGTGCCTTCGCATTCCGCTAAAAGAGAGTAACCGTCGACAAATTCAAAGTTCACTCCGCAAAGTGAAAAAGCGTATTCGTAATTAATAGTTTTATCTGCAAACGGTTGAATATTTATATAGTTGCCGAATATATAAGCATCGCATTTAAAGTCGACGTTCCCGTAAACAGACGCACAGTTTTCACCGCCGAGAATAATCAGCGCGTCTGGATTTGAAGAGTAGTATTCGTTAATAAACGAATTGATTTGCGAAAGATACGATTTTTCAGTAACAATTAAAATGTTACCTTGTTTAGACTTTATCAGTACTTCGCCTCCTCCGTAATTGGCTGAAACGATAATTTTGTGGTCGCTTACGGGTGAAAAATTTTTTATCGGTACGTAAGCACATAAAAACGCAACGGCGCATATTACTGTGGACACCCGCAGTTTAAATTTTAAATTGAATTTATCCGAAAGTGCGAGAAGTCCGAGATAATAAATCGGAATAAATGCTCCCGCTCCGAAACCGCTTATAATCGCCTTTTCAAATCCCGCATTCGTAAGTGCTGAAATTGTCAATTCCAGAGGTAGCACTGTGTAAGGCAAAATATACGGTGCAATAAAGGGAAATATTACGGACAAAAGAGTGGTAACGAAAATGATTGAAAAAATTACCGACAAAATGGGTACGATTAAAATATTCAAAATGATTCCGGCTCCGCTCAGATACCCGAACTGCGAAAGCATTATCGGTAACGTTCCGGCTTGTGCCGAAAGCGAAACGCCTATGCCGTCTTTAAGTTTTTTCGGAACTCTTTTGAATGGACGCATAATATTTTTTGAAAGCATAATAATTGAACCTACGGCGCAAACGGATAGCTGAAAACCGGTATTGAATAAGTTAAGCGGATTTAATAGAAGAATTGCGATTACAGCCAGTGAAAGAGAATTTAGGGCGTCGTACTTAGCAAAGCAAAGGCGCGCAGATGCAGATACCGCACACATTATAAGTGCGCGTATCGAGGAAAGCGTAAATCCGCAAATACCCGTATAAAAAAACAGCGGAATAATGCAAACCGCAAAGCCGGCGAATTTATTTAAATGAATTTTTTTGCATAATAGGTGCAGTAAACCGTAAATTATGCCGATATGCAATCCTGAAACAGCGAATATATGGGCAACACCTCCGTATCGGAACGCCGTCATCGAGCCTTCTTCAATTCCATCGGTATTTCCGGTAAGCATAGCGTACGCAATAGATGCGGTAGCAAAATCCAGATTGTTATACAGACTGTTGCAGATTGCATTATTTATACTGCCGAACAGGGAAAAACGGTAATCAGCCGTAAGTCCGCCGTTTACGTTGCACCGGTACTTTATATTTTTGAGAACGTTGTAATTCAATTTGCCGTAGGGGAAAGCGTCGTACGCAGTTATGCTCGAGGTGAAGCTTACTTTATATCCGACCGCGCAATAATCTCCGTAAGAGGAAGAGAGGTAAACCTTTATTTTACATTTAATATTCTGTCCGTTTGCGGTGGCGTCGTTTACTATGATATATTCACCGCCATCGTATTTTCCTTTTTCGCAGACGGTTGCGCTTAAATTATATGTATCACCGTTTACAAGCTCTTTTGCGTTGAAGCTTTCAAGTTTAAAATAAGTGTCTGCAACTCCCGTAAATAAGCAAACAGTTGCCAGAATACTGAAAATCAAAAGCCTCTTTCTTGAATATACAAAGCATAATACAAAAATTACCGCAACCGCGGGAAGGAATACGATAACGTAAAAAATACTTAAATTAATTCGTATAAAAACATAGCCGAGCAAAATACCTGAAATAAGTGCTATTACGAGTATTACGGGTAATCTTGCATTGACAAAATTTTTCATAGCGTAAATTATAACATAATTGTCGAAATTTGTAAATTAAATGTTTTTTTGTGTTAAATTTAATTGTATTAATTTTTTTACTGCTATATAATGGATGTCAATTGTTATGGTGAACTCAACTAAAAACGAAATGGATTTGACGAGCGGAAATCTTTTTAAAAAGATTTTTATTTTTTCGCTTCCCATTATCCTTTCGGGGCTTTTACAATTATTATATAATGCGACTGATCTTGTTGTGTGCGGAAAATTCGGTTCTGAAAATTCTGTCGGAGCAATATCCGCAACGAATGCACTGATAAATCTGATAATTCAGCTCTTCATGGGATTAAGTGTTGGCGCAAACGTTTTAATGGCGCGTTGTTTTGGTGCAAATCTTCAAGAAAAGGGTCAAAGAATAGTTTACACCGCAATGATAATGTCTGCCGTACTCGGAGTGTTTTTAGGTGTATTCGGCGCGCTTTGTTCTGGATATTTCTTGGTATGGATGCAAACCTCCGATACGATAATAGGGCTTTCGACACTGTATCTCAGAATTTATTTCTGCGGGGTGCCGTTTTCGTTGATTTATAACTTCGGTGCTTCGCTTTTACGCGCAGTCGGTGACACAAGGCGCCCGTTTTACTTTTTGGCAATTTCGGGTGTTTTTAACGTATTGTTTAATTTGCTTTTCGTTATTGTTTTTAAAATGGACGTCGCAGGCGTTGCTCTCGGTACGGTTTTGTCACAGGCAATTTCGGCGGGTTGCGTAATCGTTTGTTTGGTAAAGAATAAAGGCTTTTTTCATTTTTCTTTTAAGGAAATTCGTTTTTATAAGCGTGAAGCTCTTGAAATTGCAAGAGTTGGTCTGCCTGCGGGACTTCAAGGTGCGATTTTTTCACTTTCGAACGTACTTATTCAATCAAGCGTAAACAGTCTCGGCGATCCTACCGTAAACGGAAACGGCGCTTCAGGCTCGATAGAAGGTTTTGTCTATGTAACGATGAACTCCATTGCGCAGGCCTGCATTGCTTTCGTTTCTGCAAATTTAGGAGCGGGTAAATGGCAGAATATTAAAAAATCCGTAACTTATTCATGTATATACGTATGTATTTTCGGTGTTTCTGTAGGCGTGATTGCAACACTTTTAGGCAAACCGTTACTTTCGATTTATTTGGACGAGGTTGAAGCAATAGAAGCGGGGTACAGTCGTCTAACGGTTATCTGCCTTACTTATTTCCTGTGCGGGCTCATGGACGTAATGGCGTATGCTGTCAGAGGAATAGGTTATTCCGTTTTGCCGACAATAGTATCTCTTTGCGGGGCGTGCGGGTTACGTGTTTTGTGGATATTTACAATTTTTAAGTTGGATGCAATGCACAGTTTACAGGGGCTTGCTATATCGTATCCCATTTCCTGGATTATAACATTTGCGGTACACCTGACGGTGTTTATAGTGTTATATATCAAGAAAAAGTGTTCCTGTCTTCAAATCGAAAAAGAAAAGGAAATTATACGGGAAACGGCGGAGGAAAATATTTGACAAACAAATAAGTATTTGATAAAATTACGAAGTAAAAAGAGTGGCGGTAGAATGCTCCGCATTCGCCCGCCCTCCGACAAAACCGAATAATGGAGAGATGGAGAAGCGGTAAGCGCTATGCGCTTCGGTACGACGAATGCTCCGCATTCGCCCGCTCTCCGACAAAACCGAATAATGGAGAGATGGCAGAGCGGTCGAATGCGGCGGTCTTGAAAACCGTTGATGGGCAACTATCCGGGGGTTCGAATCCCTCTCTCTCCGCCAAAATAGAATACGAACCACAATTTTAATTGGTTCGTATTTTTTAGTTGAAATTATTTTGGTGTTGCGATAAAATATGCCTAGAGGTTAAATATGGTTGGAAAATATAAAGTTATTACTCTTTGTGGTAGTACAAAATTTAAAGAAGATTTTTTAAGAGAACAAAAAAGGCTTACGCTTGAAGGCAATATTGTTATTTCTGTTGGTTTGTTTGGACATTCTGGACACAACGAAGTTTGGACAGAAAATGCAAAAGAAATGTTAGACGATATGCATAAAAGAAAGATTGATATGGCAGATGAAATTTTTATTATAAACAAAAATGGTTATATAGGCTCAAGCACTAAATCAGAAATAGAATACGCCATAAATACTGGTAAAAAAGTGAATTATATGGAAAAATAGTGGTTCGTACGAACTCAATTTCTTTGTTAAACAGTTGAAAATCAGGTGTATTTCTAGTATAATAACTGTCAATAAACAGTTATTTAGAGAACAAAATGATTATTAGACATTATGAACCGACAGATTGTGAGGTTTTGGCAAATTTGTTTTATTTTACAGTCCATACCGTCAACGCAAAAGATTACACGAAAGAACAACTAAGTGCTTGGGCTACGGGTAATATAGATTTGCAAGAATGGAACAAATCACTTTCTGAGCATTATACTTTTGTTGCGGTTAAAAATAATATAATTGTCGGATTTGGCGATATAAATAAATCGGGATATCTTGACAGATTATATGTACATAAAGATTATCAACGTCAAGGCATTGCGACTGCAATCTGCGATAAGTTGGAACAAGCGGTGGTAGTAAATAAAATAGTTGTTCACGCATCTATAACAGCAAAATCTTTTTTTGTGAAAAGAGGTTATAGAATAGTCAGGGAGCAACAAGTAGGAAGAAATGGGATTGCCTTGACTAACTATGTAATGGAAAAGCAAGTGCGATAAATTTCAATTTATTTGAGAAAAAATATTTTGGTCAATTTTTATGGGGTGGTTTAATTATTACGGGCTTGTCGTTATGGCGGTTATTATGATGCCGAATATCATTTACGGCGTGAAGCATATTAGTAGCGAAAGCGCCTATCGCAATAAAGCGGTTGAAATCTTGGAACAAATAGGTAGATACGGCTGTTTCCTCCTAATGATATTCAATATTCCGTACACATATTTTGATTTTTGGTTTAATTACGCACTTATAGCATATTTGTCGGTAATAGGCGGTTTATGTTTGGCATATTTGATATTTTGGGCAATATGTTGGAATAGAAAAGATAAATTAAAAGCGTTGTCGCTTTCTATAATTCCGTCTTGCATATTCTTGTTCGGCGGCATTGTTTTGGCAAATATTCCGTTGATATTCTTTTCTATTCTTTTTGCTGTATGCCATATTTACATAAGTTGCAAAAATTCGTTTTAGGTTACAGTTTACTTCAATAAATTTTGTATTTTAATTATGCCGTAAAAGGCAAGTAATTTTCAACTTAATTACTTTATAAATGAAGTTACTTAGCGAGGATTAAAAAATTTTATGATTATTTACGATATTTGTCCCATACTGCAAAATGATAAATTTATTTTACGTTTGGTGAACGATGTGGATTTAAACGGTTTGCTTAAAGTTTACAGTGATGAGAGAGCCGTACCTTTATTTAACAGCGACAACTGTCATGGCGATGATTTTCATTATACTACAATCGAGCGTATGCGCCAAGCTTTGGGTTTTTGGAAACAAGCTTATGAAAACGGTTGGTTTGTTCGATTTACCATAGTACATAAAGCAACGAATGAAGCAGTGGGAACGATAGAGGAATTTAGGCGTGACGCAAAAGATTTCTTTACCGATTGCGGCCTGATCAGACTTGATTTGCGTAACGACTATGAAAAATCGGAAGTGATAGAAAGTATTTTATCACTTATAGTTATCCCTTCATTTGAAATGTTCGGATGTAAACAAGTAGCGACAAAGGCCATACCGTCTGCCGTAGAGCGTATAAAAGCTTTAACCGCCTTAGGATTTGGCAAATCAAAAGAACCGCTTATCGGGCACGACGGCACAAAATACTACGATTATTATGTGTTAAACAGATAGATATTTTTGTTATTTGTTTTCGACCTTAATATCATAATATTTAAGTAATTCTAAATACTTATCGAAGCTATGCAAGCGAATCGGCATTTTAATATGGTTGTCAAAGTAAAGAATGAGAGCAGGACTGATGTCGTTATATTTTTCTACAATTTCCGCTTTTATACAATGTCCGTTTCTGATTAAATTCTGCGCTTTTGCATGATAATTGAAATACGCCATAAATGAATTTTACCCAAACTTGAAAAATTCTATAAATAGCGCTAAAATGAAAATACGTCGGATACTTTTAAAAGAATATGAATATGAAATACGTAAGACTGACACTTGAAAATTTAGAAAAAGAACATATCTGCTGTGCTATTTGAAACAATAAAAGCGTTCAGGTTGCAGCAAGAAGAAGTGTTTGAAAGAAAGAATAAAAGATGGCTTGGTATTTTTGAAATCAATCGAGTGCAGCAAATGCTTTATCTGATATATCAACGCTATAATACCCCCAGATTTTCTATTGATAAAATCAACAGAAGTCAGGGGGTATTTAAACTTTTTTTAAAAATGCTTTAATCACCTGCAAGTAAGTTTCTGGGCGCTATCTTTTTAATTTTAAGCGAAAGCAGGCACGCTGTTCCAAACGACAGAAGAATAAGCCCGATACCCGAAACGGCAGAGAAAAGGATAGGAACACTGAACGTACTTTTTACAATGCCAAGAGAACTTAGAAACAGTGTCATAAGAGGATTGATAGCAAGGCAGCTTATAAAAATACCGGTAACGGTTGAAATAATAATCGTGGGCATAAACGAAAGCGCTGTTTGCAAGATTAATTGTTTAGTTGTAAAGCCCAATGATTTCAATATACCGTAATCAAGCTTTTTATTATTAAGCATCGTACGAACAAGCAAATATAACACAAATGCTATTATAATTGCCGAAAGCACGAGTATGGCGATTACAATTATAGTCATCAGCGAAACGTAAACTTTACCCGCGCCTTCAACCGATGCTGAAACGTTTATTACTCCGTTTACGTTATCTTTAAAATAGTCTTGCATTTCTTCGTTGAAGTCGTATATGTCGGTACCTTCCGAGAGATTGATATAATACGTTACGTTTATAAGCTCGCCGAGCCGCTCGTAACCTTGTCTTGTCATAAGACAGTCGCGCCCCAGATTGTTCGTGATTTGCGTGAAGCCACTTATAAGATATTTTTCGGTTTTGCCGTTCGCCGTAATATCTATCTCATTACCGATTTCAAATCTTTTCTCTTTTGCGTATTTTGCGGCGATTGCTATTTCATTGTCGTACTTGGGAAATCTGCCTTCGAATACAACGCTTTGATTATTCACCTTGGAAAAATCGTCGCAAAGAGTTGCCATAAGTTCAGCTCCACCGATGTGCGATACGTTCAGAGAGTTATACAAATAGACCTTTTCTGTGCGGTCGTCCGAATTCAGAACTGCAAGAAATTCGTCTTCGGCCTTCACTTGTACGTTAATTGCACTGTCTGTGGTTTCACCGACAATAAGATTTACGAACGGCGTCATATCGACAATAATATTTTCCGTCATAAGCCCCGAAAATACGACCACAAGCGAAAGAACGAGCATGGTTATACAAACGGTAATATTGTGCTTAACACCCGAGAGCGTAGTTTTAAGCGCAAGCGCAAGATTTAAAGGGACTTTCGTTTTTTCAAGCGGAACGTGATTACGTTTGAAGTTGTGTGTTTGTATACCCGACCTTAAAGCGACGATGGGTTCTATTTTCTTTATTCTGCGTGCAGAAAGCCAAACGGAAAGTGCAACCGTTCCGCCCAAAATCAAAAGTGAAAAAATTGCAGGCAAAGGCAGGAAATGTATCGCATACGGTATTCCGGTTTGAGCAATCATTATTGTGTTTATCGCGGGGAACAGTGCATATGATGTAGCTACTCCTGTAATAGCAGTTATAACGACAAGCCCCGAAAACTGCAAGAGTAGGGCGCATACGAGTTGACTTGAAGTATATCCTATGGCTTTAAGTGCGCCGAGATTTTTAATATTAACCTGTATGTAATTAATGATATTCGATATAATTACCACAAGTGCAATCAGTAATACCAAAAACGCCATTACACTCATAATCACAGAGCATATCCCCTGCGAGATATAGCGGGACTGCGAAACTATATCGTAACAGTTGCTTGCCATTTGCGTATTCGGGAAACGCTTCGAAACGAATGATTTTATCGAAGCCTCATAGGTAAGATTGCTTGATTTGTCGTTCAATCGCACCGAGCACAGCGTTGTTTGAAACGCGTAATTTGATTCTTCGAGTTCGGCGTATTTATCTTCCGTAAGTATGATTTGCGTCAAAGCGCAATTATGCGACCCCATCATTACGCTGTTGAAATAACCGCATATCGTATACGTTAAGGGATGACTGCCGATTGTTATTTCAATCGTTTTGCCAACGGAATAATCGTCCGATTTATAGAGCATCGGAAGATATATTCCGCTAGATAAATTACCTTCTTCCACGATTTCAGATTTACCTATGGCGCGCGTAACAGCAATTTGTTTATCCATAAAGATAAACTGTCCGTTCATTTGTCCGCCGTTATACGGGAACGTGCCGACCATCTGCATACAACTATTAAAACAGTATTCTTTGACTTTATCATCGTTTGCAAGTGTTTCTGATAAAAACTTTTGCATCTCATCTGTGCCGTCAACGGCAAGCGTGACGTGTTCGGCGTTGAGCTTATCGTGGTATCTGTCAAAGTTGGCTTTATAGTCCATAGACAGCATTAGCCAAAGGTTTAACAGTATTGCCGAAAGTAAAATGAGCACGACGATAGCGACGGCTTGCCCTTTTGCCTTGCGTAAATTCGAGCGGGCTATTAAAAATAACTTTTTCATTTTACCACCCCATATCTTTCAGGAATGCGGTAAGTTTTTCGTGCCTTGACGTGTCGCCGTGCGAATATTTGCCGAGATTGCATTCGCCAAGTATAACGCCGTCTTTCAAATAGAGAATACGGTTGCCGCGACGGGCGGAACGCATATCGTGCGTAACCATTACAACGCTTTGACCTTGCTCGTTAAACT
>CAMUNT010000015.1 GCA_947090365.1 uncultured Clostridia bacterium | reverse complement strand
TTTGCAGAGTCGGTATATTCAACGCTGTAATCAAGACGGTTTTCGTCATAGTCGGCAAAAGTGAACGTATTACCGTCTTTTTCGTACACCGCCTCGTCCGCGTCCGCCGCAGGGACTTTAAGAGAAGTAACGCATATGCTTTCGCTCATTTGCAGAGTATTGGTATACCAGCAGGAGCCCTGCGTTGAAGCACCTGCCTGTGAATACGAGAAAAACCCGAAATAAGCGGTAAACGTTTTTGCCTGACCGCTTTCGTTATTCATTGTAACCTTAACGGGATTTACCCCGTCCGAACCGGAATTGTATACGACGGCGCCTTGTTTATTTCCGAAATATTTAGACGCATAGGAATAAGACGGCGAAGCCCCGTTAATAGTGAAGGACATTGCCGACGAAACGTCGGTTGCGGGCGGGTCGTCTGCCGTACTGCCGTAATACAGCAATTCGGCGCCGACGGTAGCCGTTGTTTTTGTACCCGCGCTTGCCGTCCTGTTAATCGTCATTACGTATGAAAAGTCAACCGTATACTCTGTGAACGCAGGCACCGTAACCGACACGTTAAACGCGACGTATCCGCAAACCTGATGATAGTAATCGGTACTGCCTGCACTTGCCTGCGTACTGCCTTTTACAAGCGTAGCCGTCTTTGCAGACGCATCGAAGCTTGCCGCACCGACCTTCGCGCTATCGGCCAAGCTAGTACTGCTGTTAACAACGTCCGCATAATTAAGCAAAGAATACGCAACGGGAGATCTGTTGTTTCCGTTTGACGGATTTCTGTACAGCATCAGAATATCTTTATTGCCGGAATCCTTGGTAACCGCATAAGTTACGTTCGCCCCCGCCGTTACGTCGTCGGGGTTAATCGTCGCGCGCGCACTTACGCCGAAATTAAACAACAAAAAAGCGCAACACAAAAGTGCTGCACATAAAAATGACAATATTAACGACAGCCAAAGCCTTCTGCTTTGACTTACACTATAAAGGGCGTACCCCCCCCCCCCTGTACGAGTTATGTTTCTTTTATTTTTCAACATACTGTTCACCTATCTGTTTACCTGTTTTGTAAATTATATCATAATTATTCAGACAATTTCAACATATTTTTTCAAATTTTTTAAATTTGTGTGCATTTTGTCCTATTGAAACGCAATTTAAGACTTTTCAAGGTTTTCCCTTGCGGTGGCAAGCATAAGTTTAATTCTGTTTTCCTGATTTACCTTGGTTGCGGAAGGGTCGTAGTCGACGGCAACGATATTTTCGTCCTTATAAATATTTTTCAGCGTGCGTATCGCGCCCTTGCCCGCTATATGGTTAGGCAGACAGCCGAAGGGCTGTGCGCAGACTATATTCTGAATACCCGTTTCCGCAAGCGCCGACATTTCAGCGGGAATAAGCCAGCCTTCCCCCATTTTCACGCCTTGGTTGAGCACCCTGTCCGCGCACTTGCGAAGATGCTCGAAATCGTGAATAGGCGAAAAACTGCCGTCCTTTTCAAACTGTTTTATTATTTTAAGCTGGATTTTGTGCAAGTGATTGTAAACAAGCTTATACGCGAATGCTTTAAACGCGCCGTGACCGTAAAATTTCCTGTCGTTGACAACATTTATTATGCAGTACAGCACGAAATCCATAAGCGCGGGAACGACCGGTTCGCAGTTTTCGGAAAGCAGAAATTCTTCAAGGTGATTGTTGCCCAGCTTTGCGTATTTTACGTAAATTTCCCCGACGATGCCCACCTTTACCTTTCTTTCCCCGCTAAGCTTTACCGAAGCAAAGGTTTTGATGATTTTTTCGTTTATTGCCTTAACATTTTTATACTTTCCCTCAGCGAACTGTTTTACGACGAACGCCACGCAATCGTCGCGCACCTTATCGGCCGAACCTTCTTCAACCTCGTAAGGCTTGGTCTGGTTATAGCACCACATAATGCTGTCGCTGTAAAAACCCGAATACAGAAGCTTAATCAAAAGCCTGAGCGTCAAATGAAAGGACGAGTCTTTTTCAAGTCCCGAAAAGTTTACGGAAACTACGGGAACCTGCGGATATTCTGCATTAATAGCCTTTTTAACGAGGGACATATAGTTTGAGGCACGACAGCCACCGCCCGTCTGCGTTATTAAAAGCGCGGTATGCTCCAAATCGTATTTACCGCTTTTCAGCGCGTCGATATACTGCCCGACGATGCAAAGGCAGGGATAGCACGTATCGTTATGGACGTGCTTCAAGCCCTCGTCTATCACCGCGCTGCCGTCGTTTTTAAGCACTTCCGCGTCGTACCCTTCAAGCTTTAATATTTCACGCACTATAAGCATATGCCAGCTGAGCATATCCGGGATAAGAATTTTATGCGTTTTTTTCATAGACTTGTCCCAACGGGGATAGTCGGTCGTGTAATCTGCAATTTTTTTCATAATCGGTAAATTCCGTAAAGTTAATAAACGGTATAGATGCAAGCAGAGCAAGGCGTGCGAGGAAAACTTGAAGGAGCTTACATAGGAAGTAAGTAACTGAAAGTTGCAACAGCACAACGCAACTATGCGAAGTATATATGCCGTTTATCTTTCAAGCGCGGCAAGCAGGCTTCTGAGTCTTATCTTCACCACGCCGAGATTGTTTATTTCGTCAATTTTTATCTGCGTATACAGTTTTCCGTTTTTTTCGAGAATTGCGCGCACCTCGTCCGCGGTAATTGCGTCGAGTCCGCACCCGAACGATACAAGCTGAACGAGATTTACGTTTTTATTTCCGGAAGCAAAGTCTGCCGAGCGGTAAAGTCTTGCGTGGTAAGTCCACTGGTCCAGAACGTTTACCTTGACGTTTCCGCCCTTTTCGAATACGCTGTCCTCGGAAAGAACCGCTAAATTAAGCGAAGTCAACAGCTTGTTTACACCATGGTTTATTTCGTTATCGAGGTGATAGGGTCTGCCTGCAAGTATTATCACCCGCCTGCCCTCTTCCTCCGCGCGTCTGAGTATTTCGTCCGCCTTCTTCGCAACGTCCCTGCGGTAGGCTTCAAGCCGTTTAAAGCCTTCGTCAAGCGCCGACCTCACAGCCCGCTTTTTTACTCCGTACTTTTTCAGATTTTCGTAAAGCCTTGCAACGGTGCTTTTACGCATATTCAAATCGATATACGGCATTATGAAGTTTTCGTCCGTTAAACGCTCGTTATTTGCCTTTAACAGCTCGGGATAATACGCGACGACGGGACAGTTGTAGTGATTTACCGAGCAATGCTCGTCAATGTTATAGCTTTCGCAGGGCATAAAAATGAAATCGACGCCCGTATCAAGCAGACTTTCGATATGTCCGTGCATTAATTTTGCGGGATAGCAAGCAGTGTCCGAGGCTACGGTATGCTGACCCCTGTAATATAGACTGCGCGACGATTTTTCACTCAGAACCACTTTAAAGCCCAGACTTTCGAAAAAGCCCGCCCACAAGGGAAGCTGCTCGTACATACCCAGTTGCAGAGGAAGCCCTGCTTTATATTTTCCGTCCGTACCCGTAACCGACTGCAACAGCCTTTCCTGCTTATACGAATATATATCTAGGTCTGAATCGGCAGGCTTCATACCCGCACCGCGTTCGCACTTGTTACCGGAAATAAACTTCCTGCCGTCGTCGAAAGTGACGATATTGATATTGCAGTTGGAGGTACACCCGCGACAGTTTGACGATTTGGAGGAATACGTAAATTTTTCAATTGCGTCCGCTCCGAGAAGCGTGCTTTTACCGTTCGATTTTTCCATAGCGTATAAAGCCGAACCGAACGCGCCCATAAGCCCCGCAATTCCGGGGCGAATAACGTTTTTATGCGTTTCCTTTTCAAACGCGCGCAGGACTGCGTCGTTCAGAAAAGTACCGCCCTGAACGACTATATTTTCACCCAGCTCGTCAGCGCTTCCTGCCCTGATTACCTTATAAATTGCGTTTTTGACGATTGCCGAGGACAGCCCCGCAGAAATATCGTCGACGCCCGCGCCCTCTTTCTGCGCCTGCTTTACCGCGCTGTTCATAAATACCGTACAGCGCGAACCCAGTTCTACGGGGTGCTTTGCAAAAAGTCCCAGTTGTGAAAATTTGTCAATTTCCATTTCCATAGCTTTTGCGAAAGTCTGAATGAACGAACCGCAACCCGACGAGCAGGCCTCGTTAAGCATAATCGAATCTATTGCGCCGTTCTTGATTTTAAAGCACTTTATATCCTGTCCTCCTATATCGATTATAAAATCGACGTCGGGATTGAAATGCAGTGCCGCTTTGAAATGCGCAACCGTTTCGACGATGCCGAAATCCGCCTTTATCGCGCTTTTGATTAAATCTTCGCCGTAGCCCGTAACCGCGCTTGCGCGGATATTAAGCCTGCCTTTTCCGAGTGAATAAATTTCTTTGAGTTTTCTGATTATTACGTCCAACGGCTGACCGTTATTCGACTGGTAGTGCGAATAGAGTATTCTGCAATCTGGAGTAATCAGAATCAGCTTGGTCGTTGTAGAGCCGGAATCTATTCCGAGATAGCAATCTCCCGAATAAGATTGAATATCCGCAAACTGCAAATCGGTTGCTCGGTGGCGTTTCACGAATTCAGCGTACTCTTCTCTGCTTGAAAACAGCGGTTCGCCCGTTGCAATATCGTCGCTTGCGTTCACGTTTTCGATAAGAGAAATTATTTCGTCTATACTTTTCTCTTCAACCCCTGCCGAACCCAGTGCCGCACCTATCGACATAAAGCAGGGCGCGTCGGCGGGGAACACAGCGTTTTCGTCGGAGAGCTTCAAGGTGTCCTTAAACGCTTTTCTGAGGCCCTTTAAAAAGTGCAGAGGGCCGCCCAAAAAAAGTACCTTGCCCTTTATGCGTCTTCCCTGCGCAAGTCCGGATACGGTCTGATCGACAACCGCCTGAAAAATCGACATTGCAATATCTTCCTTGCGTGCACCCTGATTTATGAGGGGCTGAATATCCGACTTTGCAAACACCCCGCACCGCGAAGCTATGGGATAAATTTTTTCGGCCTTTAAAGCGTATTCGTCCATTTCGGTTACGGAAATATTCAGAAGGGTTGCCATCTGGTCGATAAACGCGCCCGTACCGCCCGCACAGCTTCCGTTCATACGCTGCTCGGTTCCGCCCGTAATGAAAATGATTTTCGCGTCCTCGCCGCCAAGCTCTACACACGCATCCGCGTCCGGATAAAACTTACGGACAGCAATAAAGGCAGACTGGACTTCCTGTACGAAGTTCAGTCCGCTTTTTTCCGAAAGGCCCAATCCGGCACTGCCCGTTATGCTGACGGAATAATTCCCGCCGAACTTTTTGCGCACCGTATTAAGCTCTGCAAGTACGGTTTCTTTAATACGCGCAAAGTGACGGACGTAGGACGTATATAAAATTTTTTCACCGTCGGTTACCGCGACCTTGACGGTCGTCGAGCCGACGTCTATACCGAGAAGCTTAGTCATTATTTATCCGACAACGTTTTTTTCTTTCAGTATTATATCACAGAATTGTCGAATTTTCAAATTTATTGCAATGAATTTTCCGTAAAACTTTTATACTTGTTTTTTGTAGCCATACCCCCGCGGATATGTCTTTCCGACAGGTTTTTATTAAGGACCTCCCGCACTTCTTTAAAAAGCTGTTTGTCAACATCCCTAAGCCGTTCCGTAACGTCTTTATGTACGGTTGATTTGCTTATTGAAAAGTGTGTGGCTGCGGTGCGCACAGTAGATTTTGTTTCGATTATGTACTCTGCTTCTTTTATCACGCGTTCAGATATATAATCCCACATGGCATACTCCCATATTAATTTAGTTATTAATATGCGAATTTTGACGAATTTATGCGGTTTTTAGCATTTGACAAATAAAAAAGAAGTCTGCTTGCAGGCTTCTTTTTTCACATTATCGGATTTTTATTAGCGGGCTGTATATGATATGTAAAAAAAGAAAGTTCAAACTTTTTCAACGGTTTATAAACCTTAATCCGTTTACCGCCCAATTTTTCAACTAAGCGAACGCTTGCAATATTGTCATTGCGCACAAAATATGTAAAATATTCTATATTTTTAGCTTCGCTTAAATCTATAATTAACTTTTTTAATATTTTGTATCCTATTCCTTTATTACGAAAGCCTTCTTGTATTTTAATTCCGATTTCAGGCTTCAACTCGTCTTTACCGCTAAACGTAATTTCACCGACGGACTCGCCGTTCAATGATATTTCAAATCTGACGTAGTATTTATTGCTACTTGACAAAATCGCTCTTATATTTTCTTTTATTCTTTCATCTTCAAATTGATTTACAATACCCAGTTGAGCATTTCTGTCTTTGTCGTTAGGTTTGTAAAACTCCTCAATTTCAAATTCATCTATTCTGAATTTCATAATTGCACCTCTAATCACTCGTCATCCCTCGTACAACCGTCCGTAAGATATACTATCTTTTGCCAATAAGTACACCAACGTTTGAAAAATTCATTGGTATATTGGCAGTACGGGCAGTCGGCACATTTTACGGTTATCATATGAAAACTCCTCTTAAATTTATTTCAACAAATTGCAGTCGTGCTTATGGATATAAAGGATTGCATCGGTTAAAGATAAAAATATTCGCGGTTGTTCGTGATATTCATCAATATCACCGCTCGTTACGAGATTGATATGTTTAAGTTTAACCGGTTTTGAAACAAGGTCAATTTTCCATTTACCAACGGGCGTTTTAACGTAAAAATATTCTTCGTCTTGCGAACAGGGATAACCGTAAGTAGCGCAATAAGTATATAAATCCGATATCCTTTCGTCAGCCCGCTCTTTACTTGTAACGGGTATAGATAGATTTACGTTGAATTTTTTTGTAGGTTTACAGGTTTTGCACGGCGTATACCCCGCGCTTATGGCATCGTTGTATGTTTTAAATCCGATAATATCGGTCAATTGCTTCAATTTCTGACAAGCTTTAAGATGAAAATTATTGTATCCTTTACCTACGAAAAACCCATAAACCGTACCCGTAAGCGTTAAAAAATCCCGCCGCTCCTGTTCCGTTTTAATCGTTTTAAAATCTAAGGCACGCCGCTCTTCCTTTGCTTGTTTCAAACGTATAATTGCTTTTTCCGTTTCGCTTCCTGAAGTCTTTCTGACAGTATGTTTTGTCGGTAACAGATTGTTATTATTTTTACATTTAGGCTTCTTTTTTTGTTCGTCGTGAACCGTGGGATTACAAACTTTACAAGGTCTTCTGCCTGTTTCAATTGCCGTTGCATACTTTTGGCAACCCAAAGCCTGTATTACAGCACCCAAACACTTGCAACCTGTTTTGTGAAATACTTTTGAGTTTGGTGCATAAATAAATTTACAGTGCATACGCGATATCGAATCTTGACACATTTTTTGCCTTTGCTCTTTATACTCTTTTTTTAGGCAAATCGGACAGGGAGGCACTTTTTTCTTTATGTAATTTTTTATATTGTTTGAATAAACGGCATTAACGCTATACTCACACCCGCCGTCCGCAATATGGAGAAGATTTGCGCGACTGTCGTACACGTAATGCAAATAAGGAGCAGGGAGCGGTTTGAAAATCTTTTCAACGGCTGCGGGCGGTTCGCTTAACCGCTCTTGCGGGAATTTAACGGCATTTAGTATATCTTTAATTATTAAAACATCTACAAACGAATCGTGTTCTTTGCCACGCCCCGCAAGTTTAAATGCTCTTGCAGTATCGTATGAACTCCACTTATAGCATTGATTTCCGTTTAAAAAGATATCCAAATAATCGCGCAAAACCAATTGCTTTTGCGGCGGGATATGCTTATGTATGGATTGCATAAGAGCGGAATAAGTTTCTTTACCTGTTGAAAACCACCATAAAATAACATCGTCCTGTGCAAGCCAATTTTCAAAATCTTGCAGAACGTGAAACGCGCTCCTCGCCGAAAGAAACAAGTCTGCCGTCCCGCCTGTATACGCTATGTGTTTCCACAAATAGAAATGCTTGCTTCGTGGTTTAATCTTTTCAGAAAAATGCGATAAACTTTGCCATTCGCTATTAACTTTTATTGCCGAAATTTGCGTAGGGTTAACGAATGTACCCTTTTCTATCCATTCTATATCGGCTATAACATAATTGCTCATTAGTATTTATTTGTCCGTTCTAAGTTTTTTTATAGTATAACATATAAAAGTTGACAAATATAGTTATAATTAAAAAATTTTTTAATTTTTTAACAAAATAGACGAAATAACGATTGACAGAATTTTTAAAATAATTTATAACTCAGCAACCATAAAGAGTGTGCGAGAGACTGCGGACGATTACACTTTTTCGGTATTTATTGTCGATTCTCCGAGCAAAACTTTTTTCGGCACAAACGCCACTTGTATGGCAACGGCTTGTTCCTGCGGACTTCGCCCCCAAATTTTTACTACTTTGAGGAACTGTTTTGTCAGCGTTAAATTGCTTTGAAGCGTTATTGCAAAACTACGGAAACGGGTGCGACTGTTTAACGAAAAAAGCGGATAGATTTACTTTCCGCGTTATGGCTTGTTATCAGATTTAATACAGCAACTGTAACACTTCTTGTTTTCGTTATCCATAATCACCTCACCCAACATCAAAATATTGATATTTTAATTATAATATCAAAATCTTGCTAAAGTTGCAAAATCAACCGGAATACCGCAAAATACTTTAAGCTGGATAGAAAACGATAAAGGTATGGCAAACATACAACAATGCGTGCTTTTAGCTGATTTTTACGGAGTTTCCGTAGACGAGCTTATAGGCAGAAAAAATTAAAATGCTTACGGTTTTATTGCCGTAAGCATTTTTTATTTTAAATTAAGTGACCCTTTTCGCGCAGGGCGGTAACTATTTCGTCGGCGCAGGCCTTGCACTGCAAATCGGTTTGCGCTTCTACCATAAGTCTTAAAAGCGGTTCGGTACCCGAAGCCCTCAAAAGCACTCTTCCCTCTTCGCCGAGCTTTTTTTCGGCACGCTTTACGGCGCCCTGCACCGCACTGTCGCTGAGCGCGCAGTTTTTATCGGTTACGCTTAAATTCAAAATAATCTGCGGGTATAGCCTTAAGGGCTTGCAAAGCTTTGAAAGAGTTGTCTTTCGGGCAATGACCGCCTCCATTACCTTTAAGCTTGTAAGAATTCCGTCACCAGTTGTGGAGTACTTGGAAATAATTATATGCCCCGACTGTTCACCGCCGAGGGCACAGTCGTTTTTAAGCATATATTCATGCACGAACTTATCACCGACGGGCGTTTTCGCGTAGCCTATCCCCTCCGCTTCGAACGCTTTGTAAAGCCCCATATTCGACATAACGGTAGTCACTACCCTGTTGGTAAGAAGCTCGCCTTGCTCTTTCATATACTTAGCGCAAAGGTATAAAATATGGTCGCCTGTGACTACTTCGCCGTTTTCGTCGACGCAAAGGCACCTGTCCGCGTCGCCGTCGAACGCGAAGCCTATATCCAGCTTGTTTTCTTTTACCAGCCTCTGCAATCCCTCTATATGAGTAGAGCCCGCGTTTTCGTTTATGTTAAGACCGTCAGGATTTGCATTGATTACGTAAGTAGTCGCGCCGAGGGCGTCGAAAACCGACTTTGCAATATCCCAACCGCTTCCGTTGGCGCAGTCAAGCCCGACCTTAATTCCGCCGAAGGAGTAAATCCCCAGCGAAATAAGATGACCTATATAGCGGTTTCTGCCCGAAGCGAAGTCAACCGTTTTGCCGATTTTGTCCCGCTCGGCAAAGGGAATTACAGGCATTTTTTTGCCGAACGCGACAAGCCTGCCGTCGATATAGTCCTCGATCAGATTACAGACTCCGTCCTCCATTTTTTCGCCCTGCGAGTTTATCAGCTTTATGCCGTTGTCATAATAGGGGTTGTGGCTTGCCGAAATCATAATACCGCAGTCGAAGCGGTCTACGCGCGCCACGTAAGCCACCGACGGGGTTGTTGTTACGTGCATAGTGTACGCGTCCGCGCCCGACGCGGTAAGCCCCGCAATAAGGCTGTATTCGAACATATAGCTTGAACGGCGGGTATCCTTGCCTATTATTACCCTTGGCGGGGCGCTATCCCCCGCGCGCCGTTTCAGCTCGCCGAAATACCAGCCCAAAAATCTGCCTACCTTGTACGCGTGGTCGGCGGTCAAAGCCTTATTCGCCTCACCGCGGAAACCGTCCGTTCCGAAATATCTGCCCATATTCACCTCACACATCATCGTATGATACGGTGAATTAAAATGACACGAACCGTTCTTGACAGAACAGTCCGCGTCGTTTTCGTTTATTTAAGTATTTAAAATAAGCTCTATTTTTTCAAGCACCTTTTCAAGCCCCTGACGGGTCTGCGCTGACGTAGCTATTATATCGCCCGCCCCGCACTTGTAGGCGGTTGCGATGCTTTGGACGCTTCTTCCCGTCTGTGCCCTGGAAAGCTTATCCGCCTTGGTTGCGATTATCGTAAACGGAATTATGTTGTGGTAGAGGTAGTCCGCCATTTGCAAATCGTCCGCATTGGGGCCGTGGCGAATATCGCACAGCGCAAAGACGTGACAAGCACGCTTTTCTGCGAAAAAATCTTCCATAAGGCGCGCCCATTTCAGTTTTTCCTGTTTTGAAACGCTTGCATAGCCGTACCCCGGCAGGTCGGCAAGAATGAAATTTCCGCAATCGAAGTAATTTACAAGGCGCGTTCTGCCCGGGTCCTTTGAAACTTTGGCAAGCTTTTTGCGGTTGGTAACCATATTTATAAAGCTTGATTTGCCGACGTTGGATTTTCCGCAGATTGCAATTACGGGTTTATCCGTCTGAATAAACTGCTCTTTGCACGCCGCGCTGGTTATAAATTCCGCATTAGTAATATTAAACATAATTTCCTCTAAATAACTTACGGTGCTTTTATATGCCTATTATGGCGTTTTTGAATACCGTTGCAACGTCGGTTACGGGTATGAAGTTAAGGTTTTGCCTGACGGATTCGGGAATATCTTCCAAATCTTTCTGGTTTTCCGCAGGGATAATGACGTCGTGAATGCCTATTCTGTAAGCGGCAAGCGCCTTTTCTTTAAGTCCGCCGATGGGGAGAACCTTTCCGCGCAGCGTTATTTCACCCGTCATCGCAATGCTCTTTTTAACGGGCTTCTGCGTAAACGCGGAAAGTATGGCCGTAGCCATAGTAATGCCTGCGCTCGGGCCGTCCTTGGGGGTTGCACCCTCCGGCACGTGAATGTGAATATCGGTAGTTTCGAACAGCGTGCTGTCAATGCCGTAATCCGCGCTGTTCGAGCGGATATAGCTTATAGCGGTGCGCGCGCTCTCTTTCATAACATCGCCGAGCTTGCCCGTCAGAAGTATATCGCCCTTGCCATGCATAGCCGAAACTTCGATTGTAAGCGTAGTTCCGCCCACCGAAGTCCAGGCAAGTCCGGTCGCCGCGCCGACCTCGTCCAACTTTAAAGCCTTGCCGTCGCGCTCGTACCTCTTCGCGCCGAGGATTTCGGGAATATTTTTCTCATCTACGGCAATGCTTTTTTCCTTGCCGTCGGAAAGACGCACCGCGACTTTTCTGCACACTGCGTCGATTTGCTTTTCAAGTCCGCGCACACCCGCTTCCATAGTGTAGCCGTCGATAATCGCGTCGATTGCTCCGTCGGTAATCGAAAATTCACTCTCTTTAAGTCCGTTGGCTTCACTCTTTTTGGGAACGAGATAGCGTTTTGCAATTTCGCGCTTTTCTTCGGGTGTGTAGCCAGTAAGCTCTATTATTTCCATTCTGTCCAGAAGGGGAACGGGAATAGTGTCAAGAGTGTTTGCCGTCGTTATAAACAAAACCTTGCTTAAATCGTAAGGCACTTCAACGTATCTGTCTACGAAGGTCGAGTTCTGCGCGGGGTCTAAAACCTCCAAAAGCGCACCGGCGGGATCCCCCCTGAGGTCGGACGAAATTTTGTCTACCTCGTCAAGAAGGAATACGGGATTTACCGAACCCGCCTTTTTCATTCCGCTGATAATGCGTCCCGGCATTGCGCCGACGTAGGTCTTTCTGTGTCCGCGGATTTCCGCCTCGTCCTTAACTCCGCCGAGGCTCATTCTTACGAAATTTCTGTTAAGGCTTCTTGCAACCGAGCTTGCAATAGAGGTTTTGCCCACCCCCGGCGGGCCTACAAAGCAGAGTATGGGCGCATTAAGACCGCCTGTACGCTTTAAAACCGCAAGGTATTCGGTTATTCTTTCCTTTATTTTCTCTAAACCGTAATGGTCGTCGTTTAAAACCTTGACCGCGTCCGACAGCTTTTCGGTATCTGCGGTGCATTCGTGCCAGGGAATATCCAGCATCCAGTCGATATATATGCGCAAAACGTTGTAATCGGGCGAGGACGACTGCATATTCGACATACGCGACAGCTCTTTTAAGGTCTTTTTCTCGGCTTCCTCGCTCATTCCCTTTGCTTTTATTTTCTCTTCGAGCTCGTCTCGCTCCGCTCCGTCGTCGCCGAGCTCGGTATGAATGGCTTTAAGCTGTTCCCTGAGGTAATATTCTTTTTGGTTTTTTTCGATACTCTGCCTTACGACTGAGTTTATCTTACGCTCCAAACGCAGAATTTCAAGCTCGTCGTTTAAAATTTTATCAAGCTTTTTCAGGCGTTCGATAATTCTTGCGCACTCCAAAAGCTCCTGCTTCTGTTCCAAACGGATTTGCAGGTAATGGCCCGCCAGATTGACAAGCACGTCCGGGTCGGTGCATTTATCGAGATTTGCCGAACCCTCTTTCGTGACGCGGCTGTCGGTTTCGGTTATGTCCTTTAAAATTTCCTTGGAGGTGCGGAAATACGCCTCTTCGAGCGAAGGGTCGCCGTGTACGGGTGTGATTTCCTCAACGGTGGCGATAAACGTTCCGTCCTCGCGTCTGACCTGCCTTGCGACAGCGCGGAAAAGCCCCTCTACCGTAAGACGCAGACTGCTTCCCGGCAGGCGGGCAATCTGTTTAAGGCGCACTACCGTACCCGCCGTGTATACGTCGTCGTCCGATATTTCGTCCTTGTCCGATTGCTTCTGTGCGCATACGAACAGGCGGGAATCGCCGTCGGCAGCGCGTTTTACCGCGGAAAGCGAAATCATTCTGCCCACGTCGAAATTTACCGTAGTGTCGGGAAAAACTACTCTGCCCCGCAGTGCAAGCAGGGGATAATCCTGAAATTTACCCATTGTTACTCCTGATTTAAAAAATGCGCGCCAAATTATTGGCGCGTAACTGAGTATTTTTTAAGCCGATTCGCCGTATATCAATTTCGGTTCGGCATTGTCGGTTACGCATTCGCGCGTAACTACGACTTCTTTTATATTGTCTTCCGAGGGAAGCTTGTACATAACCGAAGTCATAAAGCTTTCGATAATAGTCCGCAATCCCCTTGCGCCCGTCTTTAAGCGGATTGCCGTATTTGCAATTTCCCGTACCGCGCCGTCTTCTACAGTAAGCTTAACCCCGTCCATAGCCACAAGCTTCTGATACTGCTTTATTATGGCGTTTTTGGGTTTGGTTAAGATATTTACCAATGCGTCCTCGTTTAAGGGATGCAGGCTTACGACGATGGGAACTCTGCCGACAAATTCGGGAATAAGCCCGAAACCGGTCAGATCCTGCGGTTTTACGTCGGCAAGCATTTCATAAACGTTTTCTTCGTCGTTTTTAACCTCACCGCCGAAGCCGAGGGTGGTATTATCCCTGCGCTTTTGCACGATTTTGTCAAGCCCTACGAACGCGCCCCCGCAAATGAATAAAATATTCGTAGTATCGAGGCGCAGGCATTCCTGCTGGGGGTGCTTCCTTCCGCCCTGAGGAGGAACGTTTGCAACCGTACTTTCTATAATTTTCAAAAGCGCCTGCTGTACGCCCTCGCCCGAAACGTCGCGCGTAATCGAAACGTTTTCGCTCTTTCTTGCGATTTTATCGATTTCGTCGATATAGATTATGCCGTGCTCGGCCTTTGCAATATCGTAATCCGCGTTCTGGATAAGCTTTAAAAGAATGTTTTCGACGTCCTCGCCGACGTAGCCCGCTTCGGTTAAAGTGGTTGCGTCGGAAGACGCGAAAGGAACGTTAAGAATTTTCGCAAGCGTCCTTGCAAGCAGGGTCTTACCGCAACCGGTAGGCCCTAAAAGAAGAATATTGCTTTTTTCTATTTCCACTTCGCCGTCGTCGTCCGTCATTTCGCATAAGTTATTTATGCGCTTATAATGGTTGTACACCGCAACGGACAGAACCTTTTTCGCTTCGTCCTGTCCTACGATATACTTGTCAAGCTCCGCCTTGATTTCGGCGGGTTTTTTAAGCGGAACCTTCTCTTCGGGGATACGGTCTGCCATCTCGTCAATCATATCGTTGCAGATGAGTACGCACTCGTCGCAGATGCAAGCTCCGTCCTGACCGCTTATAAGACGGCCTACTTTATCTTCCGATTTTCCGCAAAATGAACAAAATTTCTTTTCTTTCAATACATTCCTCACAAAAAAACTCAGACTCTTCGTGCCTTTTAAGTTTATCTCTTTACGAATACCTTATCGATAAGACCGTACTGTAAAGCTTCGTCCGCAGAAAGGTAATTGTCCCTGTCGGTATCGTGTTCTATCTGTGCAAGCGGTTTACCCGAATTTTTTGCAAGTATTTCGTTTAACTTACGCTTGGTTTTAAGTATGTGCTCCGCCGCGATTTTTATATCGCTTGCCTGACCCTGAGCACCGCCCAGAGGCTGGTGAATCATAATCTCACTGTTGGGAAGCGCAAATCTTTTGCCCTTTTGTCCGCTGGATAAAAGGAATGCGCCCATAGATGCCGCCATACCGATGCAAATAGTCGAAACGTCGCATCTGATGTAATTCATCGTGTCGTAAATCGCAAGCCCTGCCGATACCGAACCGCCGGGGCTGTTTATATAAAGCGAAATATCCTTCTGCGGATCCTTTGCTTCGAGATAGATAAGCTGGGCAACTACGGTGTTTGCAACCGCGTCGTCAATTTCTCCGCTTAAAAATATTATTCTGTCCTCTAAAAGACGGCTGTAAATATCGTAAGAACGCTCGCCGCGGGACGTCTGCTCTACAATGTAAGGGACCAATGCGCCTCTTTCCATAAAATTACTCCTTATTATTCTGCTTTTTCGTCTTTTTTGGCCGTAGTTTTCTTTACGGTCGTAGTCTTAGCCGCGGGCTTTTCCGCCGTTTTCTTGGCGGTTGCCGTTTTGGCCGCAGGCTTTTCCGCTGTTTTTGCGGAAGAAGCGGGTTTTTTAGCGGGCTTGGCGGGTTCGCCTTCCGTATAAAACTCGTTATTTGCAGTCAAGAAATCGAACATTTTGGTTATTACGATGTCGTTTGCAATATAGTCGAGCTGTCTTTTATCCATTGATTTTTTATATTCTTCAACCGTCTTTTCAACCGATTTGGCCTGCTCTTCGATTTTCGCGTCTATATCCGCCTGTTCCGCCTTGAAGCCTTCCGTCCTTATTAACTTGTCGATAACGAGCTGGGATAAAACTCTCGGTTCGGCCTGGTCGCGGAACTGTCCGCGGAACTGCTCCATAGAAAGCTGCATATATTTGAGATAATCGTCGAGCTTTAAGCCCTGATACATAAGACGGTAGCTGAAATCCTGAACCATTTTGTCGATTTCAGCCTCAATCATAGCGTCGGGAATCACGGTGGTAGCGTGTTTGCTTACTTCGGTGATAATGCTGTTTTCGGTTTCGTCCCTGCCGCGCATAACAGCGTTTCTTTCAAGACGCTCGCGCACCTTTTTCTTATAGTCAGCAACCGTTTCGGCACCTGCGTGACCCTTAACGAACTCGTCAGTGAGCTCGGGATATACCTTTTCGGAAATCTTGTTCAAAGTAATGGCGAAAACCGCGTCCTTTCCGCGGAGGCTGTCAGACTGATAATCTTCGGGGAACTTAACGGTAATATCCCTGTTTTCGCCCTTCTTCATTCCGACGACCGCATCTTCGAAGCCGGGAATGAACGCTCCGCTTCCCAGAACGAGGTCATATTCGTCAGCCGTTCCGCCGGGAAATTTCTCGCCGTCTACGCTTCCCGAGAAGTCGATGTTGACGGTATCGCCGTTACGGCAGGCTCTGTCAGTAACCTCTTCGTCCTTTGCCTGGCTTTCGAGAATTTTGTTAGCTTCCCTGTCCACGTCGGCATCGGATACATTATATTCAAATTTCTTTATTTTTAAACCTTTGTAAGTATCGATAGTAACTTCGGGTTTTACGGGCACGATTGCCGAAAGAGTTACGCCTTCGCCCGCGTTCATCGCCTCTACGTCAAGCTCGGGTTCGCCGACAGCCGTAAAGTTATCCTTTTCACTGCTTAGAATTTCGGGATAATATCTGTTGTAGAGCGAATTGAACGCCTCTTCGTAGAAGACGCCCTTGCCGTAGTAGTTTTCAAGCACAGGCTTGGGAACCTTGCCCTTTCTGAAACCGGGAACGGAATATTTGCCCCTTACCTTTAAATAAGACGAATTGATTGCGTCCTGCCACTCCTGCTCGGTAAAAGCGATTGAAAGTTTTACCGTACTTTTTTCGCCCGCAGACTTCGTATACTTCATAAAAATCTCCTAAATAGTTAAATTAAAATTTTACACAGATAATATTCTAACATATTATTTCTTTTTTGCAAAGCGTTTTACATTTACTTTTGGCAAAAATTACTATATAATAAGTAATGCGAATTGGCAGACTGCGGAGATACAAGCAAGACAAGGCGCACGAGCAAAACCCGAAGGAGTTTACTTTAAGGACGTAAATAACTGAGGGTTGCCACAGTGCAACGCAGTATTGCAAAGTATATACGCAATCAGTAATTATAAGGAGAAAAAGCCTGTGCCGCAGGACGCCTTTACAATTAAATATATAGCCGAAGAATTAAAGGTCAGTCTTAAAGGCGGGAAAATTTCGAGAATTATCCAGCCGTCGCGCGACAGCCTTACCTTTATAATATACACCGGAAAAAGCAACGTTAAACTGGAGGCGTGCCTTTCGGCGCAGTACGCGCGCCTCAGCCTTACCGAGGACGAAACCTTCGTTCCGCAGGTTGCCCCCAACTTCTGTATGCTACTTCGAAAGCACCTGCAAAACGCGGAAATACTTGATATAGTCCAGCCCGATTTCGAGCGGATAATTTACTTCGATTTCAGATGCACCTCCGAATTTACGGTTACGGAAATGCGGCTGTATTTCGAAATTATGGGCAAATATTCCAACGCGGTGCTGTGCGAAAACGGCATTATAGTCGGCGCGCTGAAAACCACGGCGATAAGCGAAAGCACAAAGCGAGTTCTCTTCGGCGGGGTCAGATATACGCCTCCCCAACCGCAGGACAAGCTTTCCCCTTGCGATACGGAAAATATCGACAGGATTATTGAAAATTACAGCGGAGATAAAGCGAAACTTATAAGCGAAAAAATTAAAGGGATTTGCTATGCGACGGCGTTTGAAATAATTGGTGCTTACGGCGAAAACGTCACCGCCGAAAATATTCGGAGTTATATATATTCGGACCCCGTCTCGCCCTGCGTAGTCTACGTAAACGGCGAGCCTGCCGACTTCAAAGTAAGGTCGGCGGAAAAAAATCAAAAGAGCTATCCCGACGTACTTTCGGCGCAGAGCGCGTACTATTCGTATATCACCGCAAAAAAGAATTTTAACGAAAAAAAAGCTAAGCTTTCGGGCGCGCTTAACGCGGGTATAAAAAAGCTGGATAAACAGCTTGCGACTATGCGCGAAAAGCTTGACGAATGCAGCGATATGGAAGAAATCAGGCTGAAGGGCGAGCTTATAACGGCGAATATTTACGCAATCGAAAGGGGCGACGAACGCCTTGAAGCGGTAAACTATTACGATGAAAACTGCAGTAAAACAGTTATCGCGCTGGACAAGACGCTTACACCTTCGCAAAACGCGCAGAAATATTACAAAAAATACGCAAAACTCAAACGGACGAAGCAAAGCGTAGACGCCCGATATAACGCGGTTTCGGAGCAAAAAGACTATTTAAACTGCATAAATGCGCATATTTGCTCGGCCGAGGGCCTTGCAGACCTTGAAGAAACCGAAGAAGAGCTGGCCTCCTTACAGCTTATAAAAAAGACCGAAAACAGGAAGAAAAAGCAGACCGCTCCGCCTTACAGAACTTACTTTTACGAAGGCTTTAAGATTGTTGCGGGCAGAAACAACGTACAGAACGAACGGCTTACCAAGTCGCTTTCCCCCGACGATTTATGGCTTCATACGCAAAAATACCACTCCTCGCACGTTGCGGTAATTACCGGAGGAAGGACTGTTCCCGAAAGCGTTATAAAGGTTGCTTCCGAGATATGCGCTTACTACTCCGACGGGCGGGAGGGAAGCAAAATTCCCGTTGACTATACGTTGAAAAAATTCGTAAAAAAGCCCCCTGCCACAAATATCGGGTTCGTAATTTACACCGATTACCACACCACGCTTGCACAGCCCGACAGACACATTGAAATTGCGGAGAACGACGATGACAAACGATAATAAAAACGATAATAACGGTTACGATAAAAAGACGTTCGCATTCGTTGCGATAGGGCTTATAATTGCGGGCGCGGTTGCGCTGGGGCTGTCGTTTACCGTCCTCGGCGTCTATTCGCTGTTCGTTTCGATGATGCTCGAAGTCGTGGCGGTATCCTTTGCGAATTATCAGAAAAAGCTGAACGATTTCAAATGGCTTTTATATATAAAAATAGTCGCATACGCCATATTCGCAGCCGCGATTTTACTGTTTTTTCTCAAATAGAGCAATAAAAAAATGATTAAATACCGTCAAATTGTCAATATTAAAGTTGTATGGACAGAATTTGCGGTGCGGTTTTAAATAAAATTCACGCCCTGTCGCCGACGGGGCGTTACGTTATTATTGACGAGGACGAGTTTTTGGACGCGTTCCCCGAGGACAGCGTAAGAAGCTTTGACGAGCTTAAAAGGTCGCTGACTGCCCTTTGCAACGAGGGCTATATCGACGTTAAGTATTCCCGCGGGGAAATGTACTGCGTTGCCCCCCTTAAAAGGTACGAAGCGCCCGTTGAGGAATACGAAGAAGAATACTTGGAAGAACCCAAAGGCTTCCGCATTGACCCGGTGTTCGTTTCGGCTTTTGCGGGCGGAGCGCTGGGAAGTCTAATAATATCGCTTATATTTGCGTTTATCTGATATGCTTACCAAAAACGAAGACGAAATAATGCACGCCGTTTACGACCTGTGCGACGGCACCGAAAGCTGTCTTATTTCCCCCGCAGAAATACTTTCTCTGCTTCCCGCAAAGCGGAAATACAATTACGAAAAAATAGACAGCGTTTTGCACGAGCTTATGTGCGACGGATATTTCGACCTTATTTCTTCGGAAAGAAAGGGCGAAAAAATGTACGTTATCAACCTGAAAGAGGCGGGTTTTGCGTATAAGCGCACGATAAGACAGCGGAGACGCGATATTGCGTTCCGCATAACTCTTGCGTTCGTCGGCGCAGTTGCAACCTTTATATTCGGCCTGATAATAAAAGGTATATTCGGTTAAGCCTTACGCTTAACCGACGTTTCTTAATTGCGATAGCGTAACACCTTCAATTAACTTATCAAACTTAAACTACAAGCATTAAACAGTTGCTTTTTTATTTGAAATTTGTTAAACTTATTTTATTAACTGTTTCAGAGGAAAGCTATGAAGCATAAAAAATTATTTATATCGCTTACCGCCGTGTTTGCGGTACTGCTGTTTTTGGGAAGTTTTCTTTTAATCTGGTTCGTCGGCGATACCTACCCCGACTTTAAAAAATTCAGAAAAGAATTTGCAATCGAGGGGCTGGACGACGGTGCTATTCCGCAGGGACTGGGCGCGTATTATTCGCAGTATGAAATAACCGACGAAGACGGAAAAACGAAATACGCGTATCAGCAGTACTTTTTAATGAGCGCGTATATGAAGGACGGCTCTCCCTCCCGCATTTACGTAACAGCGGAAAAAACGGGATACGTGGGCTACGTTACTATGTTAAATATCGACGGCACTCCTCATACGGGGCACGTAGGGGGAATTGCGACTAACGGTTCGAGGCTGTGGGTAACCTACGGCGACAGCATAGTCGTTGCGCAGGCAAGCGAAGAATATAAAGAAGCAAACATTTTAAAAGAGATTATCGCAAAAGCCACGAAAAACAGCAACCTCGAAGAGGGCGAAGAAGTACAATCCATCCGGTTCACCGCATCCTTCAAGGCAAACTGCAATGCGGCGTACCTCTACTACTTCCACGACCCGCGCTATACGACGGCTTCCTACGACAGACTGTACGTCGGCGAGTTCTACCGCAAGGGCAATTACGAAACGGCCAAATCGCACCGGCTTCTTACCCCCAAAGGCTATCGCAACACTTCGTTTATGTACGAATACAGGGCCAACACGAACTCTTCGAACCCGTACGGACTTGATTTGATTGACGACAAGGGCACCGATAAAACGATTACCGATAACGTGCCTAAAATTCAGAAAATATATTCCCTGCCCGAACAGGTTCAGGGCATTGCATTCTCGGGAAGAGAAGGCTACGGAACGACTACGGGAACGCTGGTTCTTTCGCAGAGCTACGGACTTAGCAACTCGCACCTTTTATGCTTCGACTGGAACAAGGTAAACGCGAAGAATACCAAATATACCGCAATCTCGGAAGACGGCGTAAGTTTTGCGTACGACAGCGTTTACAGAACGGACGGCGTCAACAAATCTCCTTACACCGACGAGACGTTAAACGTATATTACGCAGATATGAACGACAGCGCAATGTTGACGAACGATTACTCGATACCGTCTATGTCCGAGGGAATGTGCACCATTACCTTGCAGGGTTCGAGCAAACCGCCGCAGACGCGCATATACGTACTGTTCGAGTCGGGTTCGAAGAAATATAACTTATTCACCCGCGAAAGCATTAAAAACGTTTACAGCGTTATTCCCAAAGCAAGATAAAAATTAAAAGATACCCGCAATCGGGTATCTTTTTTTGTTTAAACCGTTATACGGCCGATTTCTTTGAACGGGCAGTACAAGTAGTCTGCGGATTTTGCCGGACAACGCCGTAATGCGAGGTTCAGAGGAAGAAACTACTTTATAAATGCACAGCAGGCTTTATACAGAGAGTACACGTCAGCCTTGGAAATAAGCTCGTACGGGGCGTGCATCGAAAGTACGGGAACGCCTACGTCCACCGTTTCTATGCCGAGATTGGCTATATACATAGCAACCGTACCGCCGCCGCCCGCGTCCACCGCACCGAGCTCGCCCGTCTGCCAGAATACTCCGTTATCCTCCAAAATATCGCGGATAAAGCCCATATATTCTGCGGAAGCGTCGTTAGACGACGACTTGCCGCGCGAACCGGTATACTTGGAAATAGCCGCCCCGCAGGAAACCGCAGTAGTATTGCGCTTTTCGAAAACGGATTTGAACGAGGGGTCGTAGCCTGCGGTTACGTCCGCGGAAATACACTTGGAATTGTACCTTACCTCGATAGGATTTGCGCCGAACGAGTGAGCTATCGTGTCTATTACGTCGCAGATAACCTTGCTTTGCATACCCGTATTGCCGTTGCTTCCCACCTCTTCCTTATCGGCAAAAACCGATAAAACGGTATGGGGGGAATCTATATCGAAAATAGCCCGCATTTCGGGATATGCGCAAACCTTGTCGTCGTGACCGTAGGCGGAAATAAGCGCACCGTCGAAGCCGACGTCCCTCGCCTTGCCTGCGGGAACGAAACAGAGCTCGGAGCACTGGAAGTCGATTTCGGTAATACCGTACTTCTTATTGAGAAGCTTTAACACAGCCGTCTTTACGCACTCCTTCTCTTCCTCGTCGTCAACTGCGGGAAGTCCGCCGATAATTGCGTTAAGACTTTCTCCGTCGATTGCCTTGCTGAGAGTTTTAGTTGCCTGTTCCGCGCCTAAATGGGGCAGAATATCGGTAATATAGAAAACAGGGTCGTTTTCGTCCTCGCCGACTACTATTTCCTTTTTCACGCCCCCGCGGAGCATAACCACGCCGTGAAGCGCAAGGGGAATTGCCGTCCACTGATACTTTTTTATACCGCCGTAATAATGGGTTTTGAGATAGCACAGCCCCGCCTCCTCGTACATAGGGTTGGGCTTCAGGTCAAGTCTGGGCGAGTCGACGTGCGCAACCATTATCCTTACGCCGTCCTTTGCGACGTCCTCGGTGCCGACGCTTATTAAAAATACGTTTTTTTCGCGGTTGACAAAGTAGCGCTTGTCACCCGCTTTCAGCTTTTCGGAAAAGCTGAAGGGCTTGAAGCCGCGGGCCTCCGCCTCGCGCTTTGCCTCCATTGACGCGTCGCGCTCCGTTTTGGAATTATCGAGAAATTTTTTATAGCCTTCCGCAAAATCGTAAATTTTTTCAAGCTCTTTGCCGTCGGCTTCTTTATATACGTTTTTACGCTTATATTTAAGATCCATAATATTCGCTCCTTGTATATTTTAATATACTATATCACCAATGCCCGTAAATGTCAAACAGACTGTAAAATTAATAAATATTATTTTACTTATTTTTAAATTTTAGCCCCTTAAATATTTTACTAATTATAAATAATAGTGTATAATGAAATTCGTATGAAAAGCGGGAAAAATTCTGCAAAAAAAATTGCGGTGCTTGCGATTTTTACGGCGCTGAGCCTGATAATGTTCATTATAGAAAATCAGTTTCCGCCTTTGTTCGTTCCCGGGGCGAAAATGGGGCTTGCAAATATCTTTTCGTTTGCCGCCCTGATAATGTATTCCCCGATAGAAGCGTTCGTTATAATTGCAGTCCGCACTGGGCTTGGCGCAGTGTTTGCGGGCAACGTTTCGGCGCTTTTATACAGCTTTACGGGCGGAGTTGTCGCAATGACGGTTTCTTCCCTTTTAATGTATACGGTTTATCCACGCATTTCGGTTATATCCGTATCGGTGCTGTCGGCAGTGTCGCACAATATCACGCAGAATATCGTTTTCGTAATTATTTCGGGCACTGCGCTCACATTCGGATATATGCCGTACCTCGTTTTAATAGGCGTGCTTTCGGGCGCTATCGTCGGCGGAATAATTATGCTTTTATTCAAAAAAGTTCCGCAAAGCGTCTTTGAAAGAATGATAGGAACGAAAATAGAAAAAGAAAATACGCCCGAATAGGCGGATAACCGGACGATTCAAAGCCGAACTTGTTTTAAGTTTTGAATTTGTCCAAGTTAAATTCAGAAAAATTTTAAAGGAGTAAACAAGTTGAAAGCAGTAAAAGGAAAGTACTACTTCGGCGGTATTCACCCGCGCGGAATGAAGCATCTTGCGCAAGCTTCCGCTCTCGAAGTGCTGTCCGCAGATATGGTTGCGGTTTCAACTTCGCAGTCGATGGGCAAACCTGCAATCCCTTCCGTTACGGTCGGTCAGACCGTTAAGGAAGGTCAGCTTATTGCACGCGCCGACGGCGAAATCTCTTCCGACGTTTTCGCAAGCATAAGCGGAACGGTTACGGAGATCAAAGATATCGACGGCGAAAGTTATATCGTAATACAGTCCGACGGAAAAAATGAAAAAAGCTATCTTCCCCCTCTTACCGACCCTTCCGGAGAAGCCGTTAAGGCAAGAATTAAGGAAGCGGGAATCGTAGGTCTGGGCGGAGCGGGCTTCCCCACGGCGGTGAAAGTTGCACCCCGCACACCGGTTGATACGCTTATCGTGAACGGAGCGGAATGCGAGCCGTACCTCACCTGCGACCACCGCCTTATGATTGAAAAGACGGAAGAAATCGCAAGGGGTGCAAGATATATCGCAACCGCGCTTGGCGTAAAGAAAATTATAATCGGCATCGAGGCTAATAAACCCGACGCGATAAAGGCTTTCGAGGCCTTTGACGATATTCAGCCCGTAATTTTAAGAAAGCAATACCCTATGGGCGGTGAAAAACAGCTTATTTACGTAACCACAGGCAGAAGAGTTCCGCTAGGAAAGCTTCCCGCGGACGCGGGCGTTATTGTCCAGAACGTGGGCACCTGCTTTGCGGTATGCGA